>JAKSBB010000919.1 GCA_022361315.1 Desulfobacterales bacterium | reverse complement strand
TTGATGGTGACGGGTTTCATATCCAGATCGGGAAATTTACCGATGTACTCGATATCCACCCGGGTCACTCCGCCGGGGGTGATCTGGGCCATCATCTTGCCCATTTTTTCCGCCAGATAGAGGAAGGGTTTCAGCTGTTTCAGCACCTCACCGGTGACCGAGGGCACGTTCACTGCGTTGATTACCGTATCTTCCAGAAGATAGGAGAGAATCTGTCGTGCCGCCGCCACAGCCACGTTTTCCTGGGCTTCCATGGTGGATGCCCCCAGATGGGGTGTGGCGATGACTTCTTCCAGTTCCAGCAGGGGATGCTCGCCCGGGGGTTCCGTGGCAAATACGTCCAGGGCGGCCCCGGCCACCTTGCCGGATTTGATGGCGTCATGCAGGGCGGATTCATTCACAATCCCCCCCCTGGAGCAGTTGATCACCATGACCCCGTCCTTCATCTTGCCAAATGCCTCTTCATCCAGAAGATCGATGGTGGAGTCCAGCTTGGGCACATGGATGGTAATGTAATCCGCCCGGGTATATAGATCTTCCAGAGAGACGTATTCAAACCCGGCTTTGGTAATGTGCTCGGATGAAATGTTGGGATCAAAAACAATGACCTTCATCCGCAGGCCCTTGCCAAGACCGGCTGCAATGGAACCGATATTGCCGAACCCGATCACCCCGAGGGTCTTGTTGGAAATCTCCCTGCCCTGAAGGTGTTTCTTTTCCCACCGGCCGCCCTTCAGTGAGGCGGTGCCCTTCGGGATATTCCGGGTCAGGGCCATCATCATGGCAATGGCATGTTCCGCCGTGGTCACGGTATTGCCGCCGGGAGTGTTCATCACGGCCACCCCTTTTTTGGTGGCCGCATCAATATCCACGTTGTCCAGGCCGATGCCGGCCCGGGCCACCACTTTGAGGCGTTCGGCCGCCTCCAGCACCTCCTCGGTCACCTGGGTGGAAGACCGGATGGCCAGCGCATCGTATTTGGGAATTACTGCCAGCAGTTCTTCAGGGCTCAGCTCGGTGTTGACGTCAACTTCGATGCCCTCCCGGGCTTCGAATATCTCTATACCTGCTTCACTCATCTTATCGCTGACCAGTACTTTCATGCGCTTTTCTCCTTTTCAAAGGATTCCATGAATTCCACCAGGGCGTACATGCTTTCCATGGTTGCCGCATTGTAAATGGAAGCCCTGCAGCCCCCCACGGAACGATGCCCTTTCAGACCGCCTAATCCTGCATCCGTCGCCTTTGCAATGAATTCTTTTTCAAGATCTTCCTCCGGCAGACGAAAGGTGACATTCATCAGGGAGCGGGAGTATTTCTCAGCCGTTGTCCGGTAAAAATCGCTGCCGTCAATGAAATCATAAAGAATGTCCGCCTTCTGGATGTTATAGGCTTCGATTTCCTTGAGCCCCCCCATCTCCTCTTCGATCCACTTGAGGACCAGACCGATGGTGTAGATTCCGAAACAGGGCGGTGTATTGTACATGGAGTTTTTGTCCGCATAGGTCTTGTAGGCCAGCATGGAAGGCAGCCCCTCGTTTGCTGTCTCCAGGAAATCTTTTTTCATGATGACCATGCAGCAACCGGAGGGCCCCAGATTCTTCTGGGCACCGGCGTAGATCATCCCGAATTTGTCCATGGGCAGGGTTTTGGAGAAAATGTCGGAGGACATGTCTGCCACCAGGGGAACACCTGCCGTTTCAGGGAACTCGTAAAACTGAGTCCCTTTGATGGTGTTGTTTGAGGTAATATGGACAAACTTGGCATCGGCATTAAAGGCAATATCTTTCGGGATATAAGAGAAATCTTTATCCTCTGAAGAGGCCACCACCTGGATCTTCCTGCCCTGGATCTGTGCCTCTTTAATGGCTTTGGTGGACCAGGTGCCGGTGTTGATAAAGTCCGCCGTATCATCTGTTCCCAGGAAATTCATAGGAATCATGGCGAACTGCATGGACGCCCCGCCCTGGATGAACAGGACATCGTAATCATCCCCGATGCCCAGCAGGCGTTTGGCCCTTGCCACGGCATCATCAATAACCGCATCAAAGTAAGAGGATCTGTGACTGATTTCCGTTACGGACATGCCGGATCCGGCAAAGTTGAGAAATTCACCCTGGATCTCCTCCAGCACGGGCAGGGGTAATGCGGCAGGTCCGGCATTGAAATTGAAAATTCTCTGATCTGTCATCTTCTGGTTCCTTTGCATCTTAAGGTTATGATTCCCTGGGTTATGAGCATGGCTTAAGAATTATGCTCTCTGGTCTTGTGGAATTCAACGGTGGGCCATTCCTCCATGGTGAACCCCAGCTGGTACTCACTGGTGGTCAGGTAGGTCAGCCGCCCTTCGGCATCACGGGTCAGGCTGGACTCGTTGGCCTTGGTGAATTCCTTTAACTTTTTCTCGTCTTCGCAGGTCACCCACCTGGCCACGGACAGGTCGATGGGTTCGTAGCCTGCGCTGACGTTGTACTCGGCCTTGAGACGGGCCATGGTGACATCGAACTGAAGCACCCCAACGGCACCGATGATCTGCATATTCCCGATCAGGGGGCGAAACACCTGGATAGTGCCCTCTTCCGCCAGCTGGGTCAACCCCTTGGTGAGGGACTTGTTCTTCATGGGATCCTTGAGCAGCACCCGTCTGAAATGCTCCGGTGCAAAGTTGGGAATCCCCAGGAATTTCAAGGGCTCTTTGGTGGTGAAAGTGTCACCGATTTTAATGGTGCCGTGGTTGTGGATGCCGATGATATCACCGGGATAGGCCTCTTCCACGTTGGAGCGCTCCTGGGCCATGAATATGGTGGCATTGGCAAGGGTGACCATTTTTTTGATCCGGTGGTGAACCACCTTCATTCCCCGGTTGAACTTGCCCGAACAGATCCTGACAAATGCGATCCGGTCGCGGTG
>JAKSBB010000472.1 GCA_022361315.1 Desulfobacterales bacterium | reverse complement strand
GTTCTCCCGGATGGCTGTGGCCAGCCGGGTCAAGCCGGGAATGAATTTATCGTCATGACAGCCGATATTCTGGGTATTACCGGAAAGTTCATCCACCGTGGCATACCCCACACAGATCATGCCGGGGCCGCCTTTGGCCCTGCGGGCATAGAAATCCACGATCTGATCGGTCACCTCAAATTCCTGAGCCATGCCCAGGTGCATGGCAGGCAGGTAAATCCGGTTACCCACCTCAAGCTGATTAATACGAATCGGTTCAAACAAAAGATCTTGCGTTGGTCCGCTCATTATTCCTCCTTCTGATTCCTAAATTTGGGGCTTGTATGTAATCCTTTGAATCCGATGAGTTCCTTCTGCAGGGTCCGGTCGATGACATAGGCCCGAAGGCCCCGGGCCATCCGGGTCAGTTCCAGTGTCAGTGCGGCATTCTCCCGGAAACCGAGATCCCGGGTGTAGGTCTCCCTCAGGTTGATTTCGGCTGCGACGATTTCCCTGGCAAGTTCCGGGTAGAATTTGAGATCTGCGGCATCCATGCCCCTGTCCATAATCGTCTTAAGCTGCTTGGCCAGCTCCAGGTCCTGCTCGTCAAAAAGCGCAGGTTCCACAGGCATGATCACCTCAAGCCGGATGAGCCGCTCCAATTCAGCACGGGACAGACCCGAGGCCCGGCAGAACTGATCCATGGTCATCTTTTCTGCCGATGCGCCGAACACTGTGGACTGCAGTTCCAGGAGCGGTGTCACATCCCGGCCCCGGTCCATTTCCTTTAACAGCCCTTTGATCGCGGCCAGGGGAAGGCGATGGGTGTTTTGAATTTTTTTGATAAAGGCGATGCGTTCGATACAGGCGGGATCATAATATGCCATGTTGGGGCTTGTCTTCACCGGCTGGGGTAAAAGCCCCTTATTCACGTACAAAAGAATGGTGGATTTCGCCACCCCGGTGGCATCTGTCAGTTCCTTCATCTTCAGTAAGGGTGTGCCGTTGTCTGCTGCCGGTCTTCCGTCTTTCAATGGGTGTCCTCAACTCTAAAATCTAAAAAGTAAAAACCATCACTTTACACTTTTAGGTCACTATAAAAAGACAACGGTATAATGTCAAGGATTCAGACTTACTTCTAAAGACGGATCAGGATTTCAATCCTTCGTAAAACGCTTTGACGCGATCAAACAGATCTCCCATTTCGGGAATTAACCGGCTCGTATAGTCAAAGCATTTTGGGAAAAAAATCAGGACTGGTATAACAGCCATTGCACTCCCCTGAACGACGGTTTCCGCCACCCCGGACTGGTAATGCTGCCACCCGGCCAAAACCGTCATAGGCACTCCAAACAGCACCACATTGACCATGCCGCGGTGGGGGTTATAGATCCGTGAGGCGAGATGAAAAAAACGAATTCCGCAGCAGGTGATGAAGCATGTACCAAAGGCCACCCAGGTGATGTCTACGGTTAATACCAACAGATCCCTGGATAAAAATGAGGTGATCAGTTTTGCGTATTCGGCATACAGCATCAAAAACCGTTGCCCAATGGGGGTGGCGGTATAAAACACCCAAATCAGGTTGGCCGAATAGAGAAGGGCAAACAATACAAGAAAAAAGAACAGGAGGAGCATAACCGCCCCCAGACAAACGTCTTTGAGTGCACCCAGATAATCCAGGGACATGCCCTCATGGATTGTGGCGCGGCGCTGCCATTTCGACAGCATTTCTGACGTATTCGGTATTCCCAGGTTTTCAGCAAGCCAATTAAACAGACGATGGCGAATCTGCGGCGTAAAAAAAATTAAAAGTATCGTAATCAAGATCGCTGCAGGAATAAGATCAACATAATTTTCATTGAACATGATAGTTATATCCTTAAAGAAGAAGATTTAAGATACCATTGCCCTATACCCGCTGAAGGAAATTGTCAACGGGTTACGCACCCACCTTCGCCAACCAATCAAAGTACTTTTTTGCATTTCACCTATGCCCTTGAGCCAAAAATAGCGTATGATCACCATACATTCAACCCACAAACCAACAAGGGAGGACCGCCATGAAATGTCACGAAATCGATTATCAGATTTTCGGTGACGACATGCAAACCGTAGAGGTGGAACTTGATCCCGGGGAAACCGTGATTGCAGAGGCCGGTGCCATGAACTGGATGGAAGACGGCATTCACTTCGAAGCCAAAATGGGTGACGGTTCGGAACCGGATAAGGGCTTTATGGGCAAGTTATTCGATGCCGGTAAAAGGGCCGTCACAGGGGAATCCATGTTCATCACCCATTTCACCAACCAGGTGCAGGGAAAAAAACGTGTGGCCTTCTCCGCCCCTTACCCCGGTAAAATCATCCCCGTGGATATGAGTAAGGCCGGCGGAGAGTTGATCTGCCAGAAAGACGCCTTTCTTTGCGCCGCCCTGGGCACCAGAATATCCATTGCCTTCAACAAGAAATTAGGGGCAGGTTTTTTCGGCGGGGAAGGATTTATTCTCCAGCGCATAGAAGGCGACGGCATGGCATTTGTCCATGCGGGCGGGACCATTGTTCGAAAACAACTCAACAATGAAACCATCCGGGTGGACACCGGCTGCATCGTGGGGTTCACACCGGGTATTGACTATGATATCGAACGTGCCGGTTCCTTGAAATCCATGTTTTTCGGCGGAGAAGGGTTGTTTCTGGCAACCCTGCGCGGCTCCGGGACGGTTTTCCTCCAGAGCCTGCCCTTCTCCAGACTGGCAGACCGCATCATATCCCATGCCCCCTCCGTGGGCGGCAGCGATAAAGGCGAAGGGTCACTTCTGGGTGGTATCGGACGGATGCTTGACGGCGATTAAATCGTACTCCCACATACAGACAGACCGTATGCCTGGTAACGTTGGGCTGCGGCGTTCCTCAGCCCAACGTTACCAAAAGCCTT
>JAKSBB010001257.1 GCA_022361315.1 Desulfobacterales bacterium | reverse complement strand
GGCGCAGGACCCCCAGAACCTCATCCCCGATCTGATCCGGGGTCATGAAGATATGGGCATCATCCTGGTGGAAGGCCCGGACCCGGAATAGGCCGGAGAGTGCCCCGGAGAGTTCGTGGCGGTGAACCAGGCCGATTTCTCCTGCCCTCAGGGGCAGATCCCTGTAGGAATAGGCCTTGGTTTTGTACAGGATCATCCCCCCCGGGCAGTTCATGGGCTTGATGGCGTATTCCTCGTCATCAATGACGGAGGTGTACATGTTTTCCCTGTAGTTGTCCCAGTGGCCGCTCTGTTCCCAGAGTTTCCGGTTGAGCATGACGGGGGTTTTTGTTTCCACGTAACCCGCTTTTTTGTGCTCGTCCCGCCAGTAGTCCAGCAGGGTATTCCACATGTCGATGCCTTTGGCGTGGAAGAAAGGCATGCCGGCGGCTTCGTCGTGGAAGGAGTAGAGGTCCAGGCGGGTACCCAGTTTCCGGTGGTCCCGTTTCTTGGCCTCTTCGATCATGTGCAGGTATTTGTTCAGCTTCTTCTTGTCAAAGAAAGAAATCCCGTAAAGGCGCTGCAGCTGCTCACGGGTCTGGTCGGCCCGCCAGTATGCACCGGAAATTTTCAGCAGCTTGACGCCCTTGATCATCCCGGTGTGGGGGATGTGGGGGCCGCGGCAAAGGTCCACGAACTTGCCGTTTTTGTAGATGCTGATGTCTTCGTCCGCCGGCAGCTCGTTGATCATCTCCACCTTGAATTTGTTGTCGCCGAACATTTCCAGGGCCTCTTCCTTGGACACCACGGTGCGTTCAAAGGTGGCCTTGGCCTTGATGATTTTTTTCATCTCCGCTTCCACCTTGCCGATTTCATCTTCGGAGAGGGGGGGCATGTCGATGTCGTAGTAGAACCCGTCTTCCACCACCGGCCCGATGGTCAGTTTGGCATCGGGATAGAGGTTGAGAACGGCTTCTGCCATGACGTGGGCGGAGGAGTGGCGCAGGATGTCCAGACCTTCGTCATCGTTGACGGTGATGAAACTGATGGCCGCGTCCTCTTCAATGACCCGGCTCAGGTCCAGCAGCTGGTCGTCGATTGTCATGGCCACACAGTTTCGGGCAAATCCTTCGGATATGCTCTGGGCCACTTCCAGGCCTGTGGGGGGATTGTCAAAGTTTTTTACGGCATTATCCGGAAAAGTGATCTGAGTCATTGTTGTTGCGTCCCGTTTTGTATTGTCAGCCCGGTCTTAACTCTCATGTTTATGGCATGCTTATGTCATGTTTATGGGGGCCGGGCAATGATTTACCATTGTGTTTCATTGCATTTAAATATAAAAAAGAAATTTTAAAAGATGTGATGTAAACAATCAAGGGAAAAAACTTACGTGGAATATCAGTTTGTAGATACGGACGCAGCCCTGGCGGAAATTTGCCGGGAACTTGAAAATGAAAGCCTTATCGGTGTGGATCTGGAGGCGGATTCCATGCACAGTTTTACGGAAAAGATCTGCCTGATCCAGATTGCCGGTTCCCAGCAGGCCTATCTGGTGGATCCGTTTCTGATTTCCGATTTTCAGCCCTTTTCCCGGATTCTTGAAAAAAACGATATCATCAAGGTATTGCACGGCTCTGATTTTGACGTCAGAAGCCTGGACAGGGAGCTGTCCGTAAAGATCGAAAACCTCTTTGACACCGAGATCGCCTGCCGGTTTCTCAATGTGAAAGAGCGGGGTCTGGGGGCGCTTCTTAAAAATCATTTTGACGTCCACGTGGACAAGCGGTTCCAGAAGGTGGACTGGTCCAAACGGCCGCTGAAACAGGATATGATCGAATATTCCGTGGGGGACGTGGCCCACCTGGAACCCCTTCACGACCTGCTTAAAGACCAATTGTCGGATATCGGCCGGCTGCACTGGGCACAGGAGGAATTTGAAGCCCAGGCACGGGTGAGATACGAGCCCAATCACCAATTCCCCTTGTTCAAGCGGTTTAAAGGGGCGGGCAAAATGGACAACCGCCGCCTGGCCGTGCTTGAAGAACTGTTGAAGGTGAGACTCGCCCAGGCTGAGAAAAAGGATCTGCCCCTGTTCAAGATCATGTCCAACCAGTCCATCCTCACCATGGCCCAGGAGCAGCCCAAAAGCGTCAAGGCCATCCTTGACATCAAAGCCCTGAGTAAAAAGCAGGCCGGGATGTACGGGGATCTCTGTGTGGACGCAATTCGCACTGCCCTGGCATTGCCCCACAGGGAACTGCCCTCATACCCCAGGACCCGGATGCCCCGGAAAACACCGAAGATTCTGGAACGCATCAAACAGCTGAAAAAGATGCGGGAACGCTGCTCGGAAACCATCGGCATGGAACCGGGGTTTTTGATCAATAATGCCATGATCTCCACCCTGGCCTTTACCCCACCGTCCAGTGAAGCCGAACTTTCAGCCATCGAAAATATGCGGGCCTGGCAGGTGGAAGCCCTCGGTGAAGATATTTTATCAACGCTGAGCGCCTGTGCATAGGCGCTGTATCACATAAGGAAAAAAACATGGATATCAACTTCTGGAAAATGGAAGGCCTTGGCAACGATTTCATCATGATGGACGACCGGGATGAATCCATCCTGAACCATATTTCCTATTCGGACCTGGCCATCCGCCTTTGCGACCGCCATTTCGGCATCGGCGGAGACGGCATCATCCTGGCCCGGAACTCCGACACCCACGATATCCGTTTTGTCATCATCAACTCAGACGGTACGGAGCCCCAGATGTGCGGCAACGGTATGCGTTGCTTTGCCAAGTACTGCTATGAAACCGGTATCCTGGTCCAGGAAGAGATGCGGGTGGAAACCCTTGCCGGCACCGTCATTCCGAAATCCAACGTGGACGGCGACGGCAAAATATCCTCCGTTGAAGTGGACATGGGGACACCGGAACTGATACCG
>JAKSBB010000897.1 GCA_022361315.1 Desulfobacterales bacterium | reverse complement strand
CAGATCAGAATCCTATGCTGTAACACCAGCTTTAATATGCTATCGGATCCGATAAATCAATCAGGTTTTTACCTATATCTGCAACGCAAAAAGCCTTATCCCGGCTAGCCAATCCAGCAACCGACCAAAAAAGTCTTTAAATACGATATGTTACACGGAAACACCTGTCTCCCCGCACTTTCGCCCAACAGGATTTTAACCAAAAAATAATCGTAACCTGACAAAAAACGCGCATCCGCCCTGCCATCGCAGGGAAGATGCGCGTTCATTTCGCACCGGGCACCCGGAAAAACTGGTGCCGGCTCAGGGGCTAATAAATCCCAAAGACCTAATGGGTTCTAATGGTGGGAATCCCCTTTATCATTCATGGTGTCGTAGGCCGCCTTGGCAATGCAATAGGTCATGCCGGCCCCGAGGATGGAGATGGCATACCAGAACCCGCCGAAGAAAACGGCATGGCCGATGTCCCAGGCCCATTCAAAACAAAATGGAAACATAATGATTCTCCTTCCTATTCTGCTGCTTCAGCAGGTTTGTTCAGTTCAAGTTCCTGGGGAAATACCGGCAGGTACCTGTAGGCCACTGCGATGAGCATGATACCGTAAGCCACGGGCAGAATGGTGGTGGCCACTTCCTGCCAGGACGGGATGTACAATGCCCAGGTGTCGAAGGACATGACCGGCACGGCCATGATCTGGAGCACCATGACCCAGCGGTTGAGGCAGACGCCGATCACGCCGAGTATGAGGGCGACAAGCCGCAGCGTCGGATTTTCCCGGGTGCTTTTCATGATCAGAATCAGACCGGGAACCACGCCGCCCAGAACGATTTCCGCAAACAGGATCCAATAGCCGTAAAAGGCATTGCCGGAGTAGAAATGGTCCAGGGTGAATCCCAGCCCGGGCACCGTTACCGTTGCCCAGTAGATGGTGTCGATGATCTTGGCAATGATGTATGTGGTGATCATCCAGCCGGCAATCTTGGCCAGGAGATGCACGGTTTTGTCACTCACCAGTTTTTTCCCAGTGATCATTTCGGTAATCTTGGTCACCAGCAGGGTAAAGCAGGGGCCGAAGGCCGCAGCAGACCAGGTAAAGAGGAAAAAGGTCCAGGGCCAGATCAGCAGGCCGTCACGAACGGCAAAGGGCCGGCCGAACATAACGCCGGCAACACCGCCCAGGGACCCCTGGTGGAGGAAGCTCAGGAATGCGCCGGTGGCTGCGAAGATCGCCATTACCCCGTGCATGTTGTGGGCCAGGTGGTGGAAAAAGGAGACACGGTTCAGCTGGCGGTTTTCCAGGATGTTCGGGATGAACTCGATGGTCAGCACCGCAAAATAACAGGACAGGCAGTAGGCCACCTCGGTCAGCATGGAATGGACGTTGGCATGCCAGAAGATGAACCATCCTCGCAGGGGTTGACCAATGTCGAAGGACAGTATCATGAGGGCCGAACTGTAGCAGATGAAACCGATGATCACGGCAAAGTTGATAATATTTTTCAATTCGTCGACTTTGAAAATGTATTTCAAAAGTCCGGTGAAAAAGGCGCCGCCGCCGACCGCAATGACGGCCAGGTCGGCCCAGATCCAGAGGGCGAACCCGTAATAGTCGTCCATGTTGGTCTGGTTCAGCCCCTTAAACCAGCAGAGGAACATGGCATACACGCCCCAGAGCAGTACGGCACCCACAATGGCCATTCCGATCATGAACTTCGGAAATTCGCACCGTTTTGCGCCTTCAGGTATTAATGCAGAATCCATATTTAATTACTCCTTGAGTCTTGGATAGTTAACCATGGGAGGCTTCGGCCCCATGATGATTCTTCACCTTGTCCCATTCACCGTCCAGATAGTTGTCACCGGCCTTTCTCACCCACTCCCGTTCGGACATGTAGTAGATCTTGGTGTTGGTGCCCAGCCGTTCAAGCAGACGAAACACCTTGGGGTTTCTGGACTTACCGACGACCTTGGTATTTCCGGGGACCGGATGGGGGTCGGGTTTGACAATCTGATGGACCTTGTGAGAGGGATTGTTCAGGTCGCCGAAGATAATGGCACCGGCCGGGCACGCCGTGGTGCACGCGGTCTGGTATTCCATCTCTTCGATTTCCCGTTCCTCAACATAGGCTTTTTCCCTGGCCAGCTGGTACCTGTGGTAGCAGAAAGAGCATTTCTCGACCACCCCGCGCATACGGGGAGAGACGTTGGGGCTCAGGTAATTTTCCATGCCTTCGGGCCATTTGGGATCCCACCAGTTAAAATACCGGGCGTGGTAGGGGCAGGCCCCCATGCAGTACCGGCAGCCGAAGCAGCGGGTATAGATCTGGCTGACGATTCCCGTATCGTATCCGTAATCCGTGGCGGTTGCCGGACATACGGAGACGCAGGGGGAGTGGCCGTGGTCGCCGAGGCCGCTGCAGTGCTGGCAGGGCCTGGGCATATACACCACTTCGGTGTCGGGAAAGGATTTCCCGTTGGTCAGCTTGTAAACCCGCATCCAGGTGATGCTATCCTTTTTCCTGGATTCATCCTCTTTAAACGGAACGTTATTCTCTGCCATGCACGACACCATACAGGAACCGCATCCCGTGCATTTGTCCAGATCGATAACCATCCCGAACTTATGTGCTTTTGTATCTTGTATCATCAGAACCTCTTAAAGATTTCTTATCCGTATCAATTAGGCCTTGGACAGGGTTGCTTTGATGCCGAAGGCTGCATCCAGTCCTGAACCGGGTTCGACCACGGGGGCGATCAGATCGTTCACGTTCACGCCCTTGCCGGCCACGTAGGGATTGTCAAAGCTGTGTCCCAGGCCCCTGGCCATCCCGATGACACCCGGCATGATACCTTCGTTGAAATTCACCTTCACACGGGCCTTGCCCGCAGCCGTGGTCAGAACGGCATCGCCGCAGTCTTTGAACCCCTTGGCGGAGGCCGGGTTGATCTCAACCACGATGTCCGTGCCTGCCAGCACCCTGTCGGATACGGTTTTAATGGCAAAGGGTGTAGAGGCAGGCGCCGTGCCTGCAAGGCGCATATTGTCGATGGGAACGAGAACAAAATCGCCGTCGCCCTGGGCCGTAATCCCGGCCGGGCCGGATGCCAGGTATCCGAAATCCGTGGCCGGGCTGCCCATGGGGGCGCCTTCGGAGATCACGGCATAGCCGTCTTCGGACAGGCTGTCCCAGATGCCTTCGGCAACCGCTTCCAGGCATTCGTCGTAGGTTTCCCACTCAAAGCTCTCACCGATGGTGCCGCCCATGGCCTGGGCCAGGCGGATCAGCGCGTCACCGGGATTTTTGGTGTTGAATACCGGTTTGACCATGGGACGGGCCAGTCCCACGACCCGTTTGGGAAGTCCGGCCTGGGAAGGTACGTCCTCCAGCCGCTCCAGGAATGTGGATGCCGGCAGGATCACGTCGGCTTCCATTGCGGTCTCGTCCATGAAAGAGGAGAAGCTGACCACGAAGGGCACCCGCTTGAAAGCCTCTTTGACCTGGGCCGGATTGCGCAGGGTATAGCAGGGATTGGCATTGTAGACAAAAAGCGCGTTCAGCAGCGGTTTGTCCGATCCGTTGAGGGTGGCCACCAGTTCGTCCAGGCTGCCGGCCATTTTGTCTTTACCGGCACCCGCTTCGGCGGTCTCGTCCATTGAGGCCTCGGGAAAGGAGAGGTAATCCTCCTTGGACATGATAAAGGCGCCGCCCTTCTTGTTCAGGCGGCCGGCCAGGGCGTTGAGGGTCTGGACAGCTGCGAATTCGCGCAGGCTCTGTCCCTGGTCTCCCCTGCCCCTTCCGGGAACGGCCACGGGCATCTTGGCCTTTGCAAAGGCCATGGCCAGTTTTTCAACATCCGCGGCTTTTACACCGGTGATGGCTTCGACTTTGGCCGGGCTGTAATCTTTGGTGACGTTTGCCGTGAACCGGTTCAGGCCGCCGGGGAAATCTCCGGGTACGAAGAGGTTTTTCTTCAGCAGCACGGCACAGAGACCCAGGGCCAGGTCGGCTTCGGTACCCGGTTTGACCGGGATCCAGCGGTCTGCATTGGCCGCGGTGTTGGAGAGCCTGGGTTCGATCTGGTAGAGCTTGGCATGGCGCTCTTTTCTGGAGGCATTGGCCTTGAAACAGGCCACGGGGGATCCCCAGCCTTCGATGATGCCGGCGCCGAAACTCAGGACAAAGTCGGAATTTTCCAGGTCGAACCCGATGGTGTTACCGGCACCGTGGAGGGTGGCGGCGGTCAGTTCCAGATTGCCTTCCAGGCTGGGCATGGCATAGACGTTGGGAGAGCCGTATGCATCCATGAACCGCTTGAACAGTCCGGCCATGGAGCCGTCGGTGCTGCCGGTGACCAGGCCCAGGCTGTCTGAACCGCCGTCCTTCCGGATGTCGGCCAGCTTGCCGGCCACGATGGAGATGGCCTCGTCCCAGGAAATGGCCTGGAATCTGTCCCCGTTTTTCCGCATGGGGGTTTGAATCCTTGCAGGATCGTAGAGGTATTGGAGTCCGGCAATCCCGTGGAGGCAGGCACCGCCGCCGTTTACGGGATAGTCGTCCTGCCCTTCGATCTTTACGGGCCGTCCTTTGATTTGTCGAACACTGATGCCGCAGCCGCCGGGACAGAGGCTGCAGACCGAATTTTCATATGTTATTTCACCGTCTTCGGGAACCGGGGTCCAGGGCCAGTTCTGGGTCCAGATGGAAGAATCATCCGTCAGTTTCACCACCACGGGAGAAACCGTGAACCCTGCTGCTGCGCCAAGTCCCAATCCCAAGAAGCTTCGTCTATCAATTTTCATAAGTCATCCTTTATAAAATTTGAAATTCTTGAGGCGCCCTACTTGTGGCACTGGAAACAATAGCCCTTGTGGCCGTCCATTTCCACGTGACAGTTTGCGCAGTCATCCATTTTCATCCGATCCCAGGAATTCTTCTTGATTCCCCAGATGTTCTTGCCCCAGATATCCCGGCTGTAGCCGGTCAGTCTGTTCTCTTCATAGGGTCTTGACTTGGTGGATTCGCCGATGGGACCATGGCAGGTTTTGCAGTCCATTTTACCCGCTGCATTCTCTCCCATGATGTGGGCGGCATGGGAAAAGTAAACGCAGTCGGGCTGTCTGGCATAGACAAACCAGGGGATTTCCTTCTCTTTTGCCACATACTCTTCACAGAAGATCGCTTCGTCTTCGGTTTCCCCCATGGGTTCATCTGTATGACATTCCATACAGGACTCCAGATTGGGGATACCGGACCAGGTACCGTCTTCTCTCATGTAGTGGCAGGATTCACAATCACCTGCTTCATCGGTGTGAAGCGCGTGATCAAAGTTAAAGGGTTGCTCGTGCTTTGAATAAAGCAACTTGGGAAAGAGCAGCCAGCCGGAAAGGAAGCATACTAAAAATGCCACCATAAAAAAAATGACGCCGAGCCCGAGGCCTTTGTCATCTTTTGGATCACCGGCAGCGCATTCCCCTGCACCATCCATGGAACCATGTTCAGCTTTGTTTTCTATTTCGCTCATGAAAACTCCATCAATGTTAATAAGTTGATGTTACTATAACCTCTTGGCCGGCCACACGTCCGACCTATACTTTGTGCAGGCAGCAAACCCCGTTGCCGCTCTGCAATACGTCCAAAACTGTCAATTCGGGTTAATCTATACAATATCTTGATTTCTTGTCAAGTAAATAAGGGCGGGATGAGCGTGTGAAACACCCAACAAAAAGGGGGATCACGCCCGGTGATCCCCCCTTCTTTTACACTTATGTCCGAAGAACAATTATTAAATCTTCGTTAAAGCATCCATAAAAATAATTGAAGATTTATCCGTAACTATGGAGGCCGCTGAGTAAAAAGTTTACGCCAAAATAGGTAAACAGCACACATCCGAAGCCGATGATGGATACCAGGGCCAGTTTTGCCCCGTGCCAGCCGCGCATGAGCCGCAGGTGCAGGAAGATGGCGTAAATGAACCAGGTGATCAGGGACCAGGTTTCTTTGGGGTCCCAGGACCAGTATTTGCCCCAGGCGGAGTTGGCCCATACCGACCCGGTGATGATTCCGATGGTGAGGAAGAGAAAACCGAAGACGATCATCTGGTAGGTCAGTTCGTCAATGATCTCCCAGTCCGGCAGCTTGGCAAATATGGAGGTGGAATTGGGGTCCTTGGGTTTAACAAAGTAGATAAAGGAGAAACCAAAGGCCAGGGCAAACCCGGCATACCCCAGGAAACAGGTGACCACGTGGGCGATGAGCCAGTTGGACTTCAGGGCCGGGATCAGGGGGTTGATCTTTGAAGATATGGACGGGTCAAAGGAGGCATAGGCAATGGCCAAAAAGATCAGCGGAGAAACAAAGACCCCGATGATACTCTCCCGGTATTTGATCTCCACAAAGATATAAAGGGCCGCCAGGGTCCAGGAGAAAAAGACCAGGGATTCGTACATGTTTGAAAAGGGGGCGTGGCCGTATCCCATCTGGTAGGATTCCACCCACCGGAGCAGAATGCCTGCGGTATTGGAGATAAAACCGATGACGATCACCCAAAACCCGAGTTTGGCAAGCACCTGTTTCTTGAAGGAAAAGGATCCGATGTAAAACACCGAGGCCAGGGCATAAATAAATGTTGCTGCGGATAAAAGTAAAGAAGAGTTCATTTGCCTTATATGTCCTTTAAAATTGTGGCGAGTTTTCTGATTTTCAGGGTCATGCCGTGGGCGTTCCGGTTGGCCTTGCCAGCCACCCATACCCGGACGGGGCCGCCAGGATTGTTCTCAAGTCCAATGCACACCGACTGATGGGAAATGAAGAAGGTGACCCAGCAGCCGGCAATCATCAGGATAAACCCGGCATATACGTACCAGACACCCGGGTCACGGGTCACCTGAAGACCGGTGTAATAGGCCTGTTCAAACTCCTTGACCACCACGGTGAACTGACCTTTTCTCATCTTGTCAAAGGTGGGGAATTTGGTGGGCAGACCGATCTGGAAGTTTTCACCTTCGGCAAGGGTTATGCGGCCGAAAAAGGCCTCTCCCAGATTGTGGCCCCTGAATTCGAAGTGGGGCAGGAAGCCTTCAAATTTAAAGGTCCCTTTACCACCGGGCAGATCCACGGACTGCCCTTTTTTAATGGTGTGGGAGATGACATCCTGGGTAATATTGTCGGTGATCTGAAAAACGGCTTCATTGGGCGATGCCGTACCGTATGAGGACTGGAATACGTTGATGCCCTTATAGCGCAGGGGCTGATTCACCCGGATATCCTCCGTAAAGCTCTCCTGCCCGCCTTCGATGACCGTGAGGCTGGACCGGAACTCTTCCGGGGCCCCCGTATCGTAAAACCGGACCTCAAACTCGTTGCACTGGATGGCGAAGGGCAGCTTGATGGGCATTCGTGTCTTGGCGTCCAATACGGTATCTGCCGTCTCGCCTTCATCCAGACGGAGGCTGGCCTTAAATCCGAACATGGCGCCGATCAGTGCGCCGGCCAAGAGCAGAATCACAGAGGCATGCACCACGTAAACCCCAAGCCTTGTCCAACGGCCCTTTTCCGCATAAAGCACGATGCCGCCGTCTGACTCCTCACGGATCACTTTGCCGATCCGTTTGGACAACAAGGTCTCATAGCCGGCGGTAAGCGTTGCCAGATCTTTGTCGGTTTCAAAGCTTTCCTTATTCTTTGCAGATATGAACCGTTTGGGGTTCACCTTGATTTTATCCGGGAAAATGATCTTCCAGGTTTTGGAGAGCCGCTCCACGGAGCAGACCACAATATTAATACAGAGCAGCAGAAGCAGCAGTAAATACCACCAGGCGTGGTACATATCGTCGATCTGGAGGACCTGGATAAGGTTGTACAGTCCCTGACCGTAGAGGTTAACATATTGCTGCGGATTGCCGTTCTGGAGAACGATCGTGCCGATAATGGATGTCACGGCAAGGATCACCAGTGTGTAAACGGTGAGCCGAACCGATGCAAAAAACATCCAGATCTGGTTGGGTAAGGTGTTTTCGGTTTTCAAAGGATTTCTTTCTCTTTCGGGTCTCAAGTCTCCCGGCACACCCTTGACGGGCACCATTGCCGGGCTGCTATTGCCGGACACCTAAGTGTCGTGCTGGTCAGGCGCGGGACAACACAGCCGCAAGGTTGGACCTGCGCTGCAGGGGCATATCCATGGCTTCCCGGATCACCTCCGGGCGGCCTGCGATGATCACCTTGTTCCTGGCCCGGGTGATCCCCGTATAGAGGAGCTGCCGGGTCACCACAGGGGAAATCCTGTCAGGGATGACCACCAGGACGGTACCGTATTCCGAGCCCTGGCTTTTGTGGATGGTCAGGGCAAAGGCCGGTTCATGGTCCGGAAGGTCCGCGTACCGGAATTTCCGGTAACCGTCTCTTTCATCCGGAAAAACCGCCAGGATCTGCCCCGGGACTTTCGTGCGATCATCATCGCCGGCCCAGACCACACCGGTGTCCCCGTTGAATAATTCCAGACCGTAGTCATTGCGGGTCACCATCACAATCTGCCTGAAAAGCGACCCATTTATATCATTTCCAGGGGTTTCCCGTAAAATCTTTTCACAAAGATGATTAACTTGTAATGTTCCGCCCTCTCCCCTGTTATGGGCACAGAGAATCCTGAAGTCATCCAGACGGTTCAGGGCGGTTTCAAGATCAGCAGATTCGACCAGAGGTGCATATCCCCGGGTCACATATTTTTCGATGACCGGTATAAGGGATGCATTCCCGGGATGTTCAAACCCCACATCCTCGCAGGTTCCTTTTTCAAGAATCTGCATCAGGGTATCATGGTCATTTTCATTCACGGCCTTGGCCAGATTTTCAATCCCGCTCTGTCCTCTGGATCTGAAGTTAAAGGTCAGAAAGACCCTGTTCCCGGCCATGGCATCCACATGGCAGAGGTCGGAAAACACCGCGCCGGCCTGTACGGGGGACAACTGATTTTTATCCCCCAGCAGGATGACCCGGGCATTTTCAGGGATGGCTTCCAGCAAGCGTGTCATCAAGGCCATGTCTATCATGGAAGCCTCGTCAACGATCACCATATCCGCAACCAGAGGATTGTCAGCATCATGCCGGAATCCCACACCAGAGGGCTTGGGTTTTAGTACGGAGTGTATGGTGGCACCGTCCCTCAGCCGGCCCGCCGCTTTGCCCGTTGGTGCAAGGGCAAGGATTTTCGGAGCCGCCTCCCCGTTCTCCTCCGCCCAGAGGTTCAGCAGTTCGCAGATGATGTTGGTGATATGGGTTTTCCCGGTACCCGGTCCTCCGGAAATCACAAGAAACTTCCTGGCCAGCGCCTGGCGCACCGCAGCCTGTTGTCCTTCAGTTTCTGATGCGGCGGTATTTTTGAAAAAATGATGTATCCCTTTTTCGATAAATGCCTTATCAATGCCGGCAGATGTTTGATCGGCAGCTGTCCGCATCCGGATGTTACAGGCCAGACGGTGTTGAAAATCGTAATACTTAGCAAGGTAAAGGTTGTTGTCCCGGTCCAGTATCAGTGGCGTCTTCCGAACCCATTCCAGCCGGGGGCAATCTGTCCCACACCTGTGCTCTGCTTCCAGGGATACCATATCCGAGGCAGCCAGGGCATCAAGCCAGGAGGCCAGTTCCGGTAATTTGCAGATCTCTTCGGCATCATTTTTATCCACCAGGGCTGTTCCGGCCATGGTTGAAAGATCCAGACAGACATGACCCTCGGCAAGGACTTTTGAGACCAGAGCCGCACTGAAAAACATCAGGGGAGAAGCATCTTCAAAAATATCCGCCATGGTTGTTGCAAAATAATAATCCAGGTGGGAAATAAGCCCCTGGTCATGGCATTGATTGAAAACGGATGTGGTTAATTTACTCATGGGCACTTTATTAGCAATCCCGGAAAAAAAAGAAAAGAGGGATTCTTAAGGGCTCACACCAAACATTCCGTGCTTAATTATGTAAATAAAGTTCTAATTGAAGAACAAATTAAGGAAAGTTGCGAAATCATACGAACCCGGTACGGGACAAAACAAAAAAACCGCCCCGGCAGCGGGAAGTCCACTGCCGGGGCGGTTTTAGAAATCGATTGCTGCGTAAATGGATTAGATCACGGTTACGTTAGCAGCAGCAGGACCTTTCTGGCCTTCTTCGACATCAAATTCAACCCGGTCACCTTCGTTGAGGGACTTGAAACCGGATCCGTTAATTCCTGTATGATGTACGAAAACGTCTTTTCCGCCGCCTTCTACTTCAATAAAACCAAAACCTTTTGCGTCATTAAACCATTTTACTGTACCGGTGGCCATATTGGCAATCTCCTGATAAAAAAAATAAAAAAATAAATCGTCTCTACTTCGGGGGGCCAACCTCACTGGAATGTTGAAGAATGACACCTTTTGGCGGAAACATTGCACATCACCATAAAATTGTGCATCACTACGCAAAGTACATGATTCCCCCCCAAAGTCAAGTACTAAAATCAGAAACCTTGACTTTTTTGTAAATGTTCTTACATCCCACCAGGACCGGCTTTGTCGGCAAATCGGACGTAAGTCTGCGAATTTCTCTTGATTCAGGGCCGGACTTCGCATAGGATCAGGCCCGATACTGACCCGAGGATAAAACCGCCATGAGCCCGTCCACCTTAAAACTTGAACTCCTCTTCTGGGACCGCAAACTCATCGTTGAAGATATTGCCAGGTGCATTGGCGGCAACGACCTGAACATCTTTTCCATGGAGGTGAAAAACCAGGACCGGAAAACCCTGGTTTATATCGAGACCCTAAATGGTCCGAACTCCCCGGGTGAAGATGATATCATTCTGAGTCTGGAAGCCATTCCCGACCTGATACGTATCACCCGGATTACGGCCATGCCTTCGGAGATTCGGAAAAAAAGGCTGGAAGTGGTACTCGACAGTATCCGGGACGGAATCGTTGCCATAGAAAAAGATGCCACAGTCACCTTCATCAACCATGTGGCCAAACAGATGTACGGCTGGAATATTCCGAAACTCATCGGCACCAACTTATCCGATCTTCCCCTGGAAAACACGGATTTACTTGAGTGCCTGAAAGGACGGTCCTTTTACAAACGCAAGCGGAACGTCATCACTCCCAACGGCAGATTCCAGTTTTTCTCAAACTGCATTCCCATCGCGGACAGCACGGGTGAAATCACCGGCGCCATAGAAGTCATGCGGGACATGCGGCAGATCAAGGAACTGGCGGAAGAGGTGAACTCCCCTACCCGGTTTACCTTTTCGGACATTATCGGTACCAGCGACCCTATCATGGATGCCATTTCCTTTGCCCAGCGTATTGCCAGATCCGCTTCCGTGGTCTCCATCCGGGGGGAAAGCGGCACCGGCAAAGAGATTTTTGCCAAAGCCATTCATGCCGAAAGCGGCCGTACAGGGGAGTTTGTGGCCGTGAACTGCGCTGCCCTGCCTGAATCCCTTTTGGAAAGTGAACTCTTCGGGTATGAAAAGGGGACTTTTACCGGCGGGGAAAAGCAGGGCAAAAGGGGACTGTTTGAAATTGCCCACGGCGGGACATTGTTTCTGGACGAGATTGCGGATATGCCGCTGGGGGCCCAGGCCAAGATCCTGAGAGTGATCCAGGAGAAAAGCGTCAGGCGGATCGGCGGGGCCAAAGAGATTCCCGTGAACACCCGGATCATCACGGCCACCAGCCGGCTCATTGAAGAGATGATCCAGAACAACCAGTTCAGAGAGGATCTGTATTACCGGATTAACGTCCTTCCCATCCACGTCCCCCCCCTTAGAGAACGCCTGGGTGACCTGGTCCCTCTGACGGGTCACTTTCTGTCGAGAATCGCGAAACAGGTGGGCTCCAATCCCAAAAAACTCACCCCGGACGCCATGGAGAAACTCCGCCATCACACCTGGCCCGGAAACGTGAGGGAATTGAAAAATGTTATTGAGCGGGGCTCCATTATCTCGGACCGGGAAACCATTGATTCCCGGGCCATCATTTTCGGCCGTGAAATCGAAGAGAGAATCAGGGAACTGCGGTCCCCCGAACCGGGTGTGGCGAGTCAAGGCATGGTGAATCAAGGCCCCCTGAAACAGCAATTGGGAAAGTATGAAAAAGAACTGCTCAAGTCCGCCTTGCAGCGGTACCCGAGCATTCGCAAATGTGCGGTTGCACTTAGGATTTCACACACCGCGCTGATCAACAAGATGAAGAAGTACGATATTCAGCGATAGACGTCCGGGGAACTTTTTTTAGGTTTCCGGTTAAACCCGGATTCCCCCACCCCGTGATACGGGCCGCCGCTTCACACCGGGTCGACGGCGGTCCCGCCCCTTTCTCCTGTCATTCTTGAAGGAGAGATTCACGATGACCCCGTCCCGCACACTTTTCCTGCGGTCCCGGGTGGCCTTGCGCCGGTCCCGTTTCAACTTCCGGGTCACGGTTTTGCGCCGGTCTATAAACCCCTTGATCTCATTGGGGCCATCCAGGATCTCCTGGCTGGTTGGTAATATTTTATAATCAAATACCATAATTCTGTCCGGGTTATGTAAAGGTTAAATACTTACATACCTAACTTTTACATCGTCACCCGAGACAGAATTCTTAAACCCTATTTTTTCCGGCTGTCATCGATGTACTGGTTGATTCTGAGGAAAGGGACGTAGAGGGAATCACTTGTTTCAATATGGTCCAACAGCCAATCCCGGAGTTCAACAATTACGTCCATGGTCAGGTTATTGATGTCTTCGGCAATTTCACGCCGCAGGGCAATGGAGTTCTTGACGAACTGGCGGTGGGCCTTGGCATGGACATCCAGATCCGGATATTTCTTTTTCTTGAGCAGGGACTCTTCCTTGCTGAAGAACATTTTGACGTAATCGTTCAGATCGGACACCAGGTTGGTGGCCACCTTGGGATCCATCTTCTTTGCTGACCGGATTTCGATCAGCTCGTTAAATTTCTCAAACAAATCTTTCTGATACTTGTCGATTTCAGGCACATCGACGCTGTATGTTTCATCCCACTCTATTTTTTCTGCCATTGGCTTATCTCCTCTTTACCTTTTTTCTATTCTTTTGCAGCCACAGGGTTCCCAGAACAGCCGCAGACACCACCACGGCCACCACAAAGGCGAAGGTCGCTCCATCGTCGCCAAACCGGGGATAGATCACAAAGGGAACCATATAGCCGTACAACATCATATGGAAAATGCCGATACCGGCAATTCTTAATCCTGCTTTTTTCACCGAAGCCGCTCCAGCAGACGTTCATGGATGTTGCCGAACCCACCGTTGGACATGATCAGCACCAGGTCGTTGGGGCGTAGTTCCGGTGCCAGGGCATCAATGACCTGGTCGGGTGTTTCAAAATGCCGGGCGGTCACGCCCCGCTCACAGATGTCCGACACCAGTAGTTCCGGCCGGAACCGCTCCGCTTCGGGAATATGTTTTTTTACGCATGGATTGCAGATACAGACCAAATCGGCCTGATCAAAGGCCGCCGGATAGCTCTGCTGGAAAAAGCTGCGCATGCTTGTGTTGGTCCGGGGTTCAAACACCGCCACCAGCCGCCCGTCCGGATAAAAGGGCCGGACGGCGGCGATGGTTTCCTTGACCGCCGACGGGTGATGGGCAAAATCATCCATCACCGTAATGCCGTTGGAGACCCCTCTGATCTCCTGGCGGCGTTTGACGCCGGAGAAGGTGGCAAGCTCTTCACAGATTTTATCTTCCGGGATGCCCAGCTTTCGGGCAGCGGCAATGCATGCCGTGGCATTCAGCAGGTTGTGCCGTCCCTGAAGGGGGGTGTCCAGCGTCAGTTCCGATGCCGGCCCCGTCACCTGGGCGTGGGTTCTTCCCGCCCGGGTGTCATGGCCGTTAAAGGACCAGTTTCCGCCCTCACCGTATGTCTGGGCATCCACACCGGCTTGGGCCAACACATCCGTCAGTGTCTGGTTTTCATTGCAGGCGATCACATGGCTGTGATCTTTTATTTTCCCGAAAAATTCCCGGAAAATCCGGCAGATATGATCCAGGTCCGTAAAGATGTCGGCGTGATCAAACTCAATGCTGGTGGTGATGGTGATATATGGGTCATAATGCATGAACTTGGGACCCTTGTCAAAGAAGGCCGTGTCATACTCATCCCCTTCGATCACCATGTACTCCCCCTGCCCGATTTTGAAACTGGAGTTGAAATCCTTGAGGATCCCCCCGATCATAAAAGAGGGGGAAAACCCCGCAGTTTCCAGCAGATGGGACATAATGGCGGAGGTGGTGGTTTTACCGTGGGTGCCTGTAACCAGAATGATCTTCTTGTTACCGGCGATAAAACGGTTCACCGCCTGGGGCATGGAGATGTAGGGAATTTCCCTCTCCATGACGGCCTGGGCCTCGGGATTTTCCCGGGATACGGCATTGCCGATGATTACGAGATCCGGGGCAGGATCATCACCGATATTGGCCGGATCAAACCCGGTGCACAGATGAATCCCGTTGGCTTCAAGGAAGTCGCTCATGGGCGGATACACGTTTTGATCCGACCCGGTCACCTCATATCCCATCTCCTTGAGAATACAGGCAAGGGTGCCCATGCCGGTGCCGCAGGCCGCCACCAGGTGGATGCGTTTGATGTCGTTGGTCATAGTCGTTTCCGGATTACAGGTCCGCCATTACCTCTTTGGCTGCGGCCACAGTGGCGGCAATGTCATCGTCCGTATGGGCGGCTGAGACAAAGCAGGCTTCAAACTGGGACGGTGCCAGGTAAATGCCCTTGGCCAGCATGCCCTGGTAGAACTTGGCAAAGCGGTCCAGGTCGCAGGTCTTGGCATCATCAAAGTTATATACATCCTGATCCGTGAAGAAAAAGCCTGCCATGGAACCGATATGGCCGGATTTCATGGGGATGCCGGCGTCATCTGCCGCCGCCTGGAGACCGGTAATGAAATCATCAGTTTTCCGGTCCAGCTCCGCATAAAGGGCCTCGTCTTTCAGGGCGGTAAGTGTGGCAATGCCGGCAGCCATGGCCAGCGGGTTACCGGAAAGGGTACCGGCCTGGTAGATGGAACCCACCGGGGCAATCTGTGACATGATCTCTTTTTTGCCGCCGTAAGCCCCTACGGGCAGACCGCCGCCGATAACTTTACCGAAACTGGTGAGATCCGGGGTGATATTAAAGTAGCCCTGGGCACACCCGCTATTTCCGACGCGGAAACCGGTCATGACCTCATCAAAGATCAGAACGGTACCGTGCTTTTCAGTCAGGGATCTAAGCGCCTCAAGGAATTCCGGACGGGGACGAACCATTCCCATATTACCGGCAACCGGTTCGAGAATCACACAGGCAATCTGGTCGCCCTTTTCCGCCATCAATTGTTCAAACCCTTCCACGTCATTATAGGTAATGGAGAGGGTGTTTCTGATAACGTCTTCGGGTACCCCCGGGCTGCCCGGAATACCAAGGGTGGCAATACCGGAACCCGCCGCCACCAGCAGAGTGTCGGCATGGCCGTGGTAGCAGCCGTCAAACTTTACAATGAGATCCCGGCCGGTATAGCCCCGGGCCAGGCGGATGGCGCTCATGGTGGCTTCTGTGCCGGAGTTGACCATGCGGATCATATCCACAGACGGTACCATATCCACCACGAGCTGTGCCAGCTCGGTCTCCAGCGCAGTGGGCGCCCCGAAACTGGTTCCGATATCAAGCACCTTCTGCAGCGCCTCAATCACCTGGGGCGGACGATGCCCCAGAATCAGGGGACCCCAGGACAGAACATAATCAATATAGCTGTTGGCATCGGCATCATAAAGCTTGCTGCCCTCCCCCCGCTCGATAAACACAGGTTCCCCACCCACGGAGCCGCAGGCCCTTACGGGTGAATTTACACCGCCGGGAATCAGATTTTTTGCCGCCTCAAACAAGGTCTGTGATTTTACGTTTGCCATATGATTGTTCCTTAAATTTATGAATATTATTCGGTTGACCCCAAAACACTGCAATATATCAAAATCGCTATTAAAGGGTCAACAGTGATTTACCATAGAAAGAATCCGACCGCATTAAACCGGTTCAAAAAAGGTGTTGACAAGCCATGCCATGGCTGGTATCTTCTCTCGCGTTCAATTCATGGGCCATTAGCTCAATTGGCAGAGCAACTGACTCTTAATCAGTAGGTCCAAGGTTCGACCCCTTGATGGCCCACCATGAAAAGACAAGGCCCGTAAGCGTTTCCAAGCTTACGGGCCTTTTTGCTTTATATCTGAAAACCTCGCTAAACCGGTCAAATTGCGCACATTTTGCGCACATATTTGCGCACACTTTTTATGACTGAAAACCTTTATTATTATAGGGAATTAAAAGATACGAGAAAAAAGATATTGAATCCGAAATCACACCCAAAAAGATAGAACCTAAACCACCTCCTCCCTCATTCATGAATTAGAGCCCCTTAAATCCAGAAACCAATCTCTAAAGTCCCAGTACCAGAAGCAACCCTGGCTTGAAAAAGCTCCTTTCCTGGCTTTATTTCCATCGGAATAAATTTTTTCTCATTCGGATATGTCTCTCCATCGGCGCCACTTTTTCCATTGGGGATCATTTCCCACTCCACAAAGGCCCCGGCACTGCGACAGCCGATTGTGATCAAAGAACTGTCCTGTGAAAGATCTGCCGGTACAGTTACCTGTGCGGCTGAGGTGGTGAGAGGCACGGTCATATTATCAAGATAATTCCGTTGTTTGTTCATTTTAATTCCTTCCATAATTATTTTATTCTCTCAATCGTTCAGATTTTCTTGGTCTCTTAGCTTTTTTTAGCTTTGTGGCAATTGTTTTGAGGGTGATCAGTGAAACATACCGTGTTAGCCCATTCGCTCGAATTCTGGCATTCAGCTTCCTGATGTCAACTATGATCTCTTGCCACTCCACCGGATCTTTTTCCATTGGTGGTTTTAATAAATACTTTATGGCCCGATCTGTTAAGCTTCGCTTTCTGTCTTGATATGTGCGCCGTAACTTGGTCTCATTCCATTGGATTTCTCGGGGTTTTGAAGTCTTAACCGGGTTGAATCCGACCAGTTTCAAAAGTGCCGTCCCAGTGTCACCTCGAACCGGCCCATCTCCGAAAAAAACCGGAGCCCCGCCCTTAGTTGTGACACCCTCCGTTGCTTCGCGATACCCTTTCATTGCAGAACCGATAAAGGCCGGTGTCATCCTTTCAATGCCCTTGTACTGATCTCCTCGTAGGATGAATCGACCGCCCTCCCAGATGTTCCGGAACATTCCACCGATTGGCCCAAGCATATCAACAGGTCCAGCGAAGTCAGGCAGGTTGGGGGCCAAGGACCCCTTAAAGTTGACGCCAGCCAACCCCGGTAGCCCGAACCTCACCATATCGGAGGCAGTTGTCCCGAATGCATCTTCAAATACCTGATAAATTCTTTCTTCTGGGTCATCTGCACCCACTACCCTAAATATCGCCTGTACCACCGGCGTTGCCAAAGATGCTCCCAAACCGCCAAACGCAACAGGTGAAAGCAGCATATATGTTGAGGCAACCGCCTCTTTCTTGCCGATCATCTGTGCCATTGTGGCCAGATAGTTGTGGAAAAATTTTTGGAATATATAGATACTGGACAACGCATTTAATCCACCGCCGGCCCTCAATACTGCAGGAGTATTCCCTTTGTCATAGATGCCATGGGCTTTATCAGAAATCGTTTTCGCTTTCTTTAAAGCATCTTCTTTGGAGATTTTTGGATCTGCGGCCCTCACACCTTTATAAGCAGCCAGAATAGTCACACCACGATTGAACTCCTCTGTAATCTTAAAAGGAGTCATCAGAAACTCAACAGCCCTGCCGTACTTCTTTGAGGGCCCAGATTTAAGGGCGTTTATTGCTTCCATATTTAGCTGTGCAGCCACCCATCCCCGGGCATTGATCTCCTCCAAAATGGCACGGTCTGAGGCTGACAGTTGTCCTTTGCCAGTGGTCATAGACATATAAGCCTTTGAGGCCCGTGCAATGTGTCCGGCGGTTCTACTGATAGGAATCCCACCATATGTTTTCATTGAGGCCGGAACGGTGGTCCCCATGGCCGTCAAGTTGATGGCGGCAGAAGAAAGACGTCCACCGAGAAACCAAACTGAAGCCATACCCTTTAGAGTCCCGAGGGCACGATCTGCAGCTTCATCATTTCTTAGTACATTCTGAGTCGCTGAAACGGCATCTGAATAAGCGTTTTTCTGCCGTTTCGGATGGATCATGTTCTCTTTGATATAAGTCTGATACTCTTGGTGAATCTGCCTGCGCAATGTGGCGAGGTCTTTTTTAATTCCCCGGGCATCATCATCGTTTTTCCATTTCTCGATTTTGGTTTTCTCATCATAAAGGGCGCCGATCTGGTATAGACGACGTTGTTTTGCAGATGTGGTTTCTGTTGCTGTGCCAATCCGCTCCTGCTGAAGTTCTTTTATCTGTGACTCTATTTTGGCAATGCGCTCCGTTTCCGCCGTGGTATTATCTTTGAGAGAGTTTAAAAGCTTTTCAGCGGTCTGGATTTGGTCATGATTTTTGTGCTGAGCTGCAAACTCATCAAAGGTAAAATGCCGGCCGGTGATTGCTTTAGATGTTTCCAGGGCAACTTCTCGCTTCGCATAACCGCCGGCGGCAGAGTTTATGGCTTGAGCCAAAGCTTTTACGGGATCCGTTTCATATCCGAGAGGAACATCTTTCCCTGTGGCCTGGTCTCTGGAAATCATCCGAGCCCTACTCCCCCTGGATCTCAGCTCATCGGCTAATTGGGCAGCTAAAGATTCAGCCAAAGAAAACGAAACATCCT
>JAKSBB010000697.1 GCA_022361315.1 Desulfobacterales bacterium | reverse complement strand
CAGTTGCAAAACGTGTTCTTGCCTCGTGTCCGACAACCGGGCTCCAGGCCAGCCATTGAACTGCCCGGTTTTCTTTGAGAAATGTACGGGTGAAGGTTTGGAACTCATCCGGATCTACCCGGGAAGAGGATTCGAAAAACGCCTTAAGTGCACTGATAATTGTGATTTCCTGGTGCAGAGCCTCCTCAATCTCATAAAATTTTCTGTCACCCACGGCACTGAGTTCGGTGCGCACACGGGTGAGCTGTCCTGTCCGGTAAACGGTGAAAAACAAGAGAGACAAGGCAACTCCAGAAATTGCAATGATCCAGATTAAATACCCGCTTTTCATAACCCAACCTGACGGGGTCCGGAATGGACGCCCTGATAAGAACGATTGTTGAGAATTAAAATCTGTACAGATTGAAGATAAATCAAATTATAAAGCCTGCTCGGGTAATTGTCATCTTTTTTTTCCGGCGCGTTATTCCATGCCTTGCGGCAATACCTTCTTATTCCCGGAAATTTGTGGGCAGTTGATTCGGTATTAAGTCTTTTTCTGCATAATATTTGTCATTTCTGACACTTTCTTTTTTCTCCGGCAGTTCGTAAGTTCAGGACCACAATAAATAATTCCCGATAATGAGGAGGACAATATGGGAGAATGGCTGACTACGGGGTGTGTGTTGTGTGCTCAGAACTGCGGGTTGCAGGTGTTTGTGGAAGAGGAACGAATGGTCCGGGTGAAGCCGGACAAAAAGAATCCCAGATCCCGGGGATATGCCTGCCGCAAAGGCCTGAAACTGCCCTTCCACCAGTATCCGGCCGATCGGGTAACCCGGCCCCTGAAACGGGTGGGGGATGACTTTCAGGAAATTTCATGGGATCAGGCCCTGGACGAGATTGCCGAGACGATGAAAGGCGTCGTAGCCGATCATGGGCCCAGGTCCCTGGCCTATATGGGGGGAAGCTCCCAGGGCGGTCATATGGAAACCGCCTTCGGCCTCAGTCTGCTCCGGGGCATGGGATCCCATAATTATTACTCCTCTGCCGGCCAGGAGTTTTCCGGGCATTGGTGGGTGACGGGCCGGGTCATGGGCAAGCAATACAACATCAGCGGGCCGGACGAGCACAACACCGGGATGCTGGTGGCCTGGGGGTGGAACGGGATGGAAAGCCATCAGATGCCCCGGGCCCCCATCGTTCTCAAAGAGATCGCAAAAGATCCGGACCGTATCCTGGTTTCCATAGATCCCCGGCGGAGTGAAACCGCCGCCATTGCCGATATCCATCTGCCCCTGCGGCCCGGCACGGATGCCCTGTTGATCAAGGCCATGATCGCCATCATCCTGGAAGAGGGGTGTGAAAAAGAAGATTACCTGGACGACAGGGTGGCGGGGTGGGATCAGATGAGGCCCTGGTTCGAGAATTTTGACGCCCGGCAGGCCGTTGCGGTCTGTGGCCTGACCTATGCGGATGTCCACGAACTCTGCCGCCTGATGGCCACCCGCCGCTGGAGTTTCCACCAGGATCTGGGCGTCTATATGGGGCGGCATTCCACGCTGACCTCTTATTTCCTTTACATCCTTGGAGCGGTTTGCGGCGTATTTCAGACACCGGGCGGCAATTTCATCCCGGGCATGCTCATGCCCTTGGGGTTCCATGCGGACGAGCGGAACCCCAAGGTCTGGCGGACCCTGGCCACGGACATGCCACCGGCGGCCGCAGGGGCCTTTCCCCCGGCGGTGATGCCGGAGGAAATCCTGTCGGACCATCCCGAACGTATCCGGGCGGTTTACGTCTCCGCCTGCAACCCCCTGCGGTCCTATCCGGACACCACGGCCTATGAAAAGGCCTTTTCCAGCCTGGATCTCCTGGTGGTCAACGACATGGTGCTGAGTGAAACCGCCCGCCTGGCCCATTATGTCCTGCCCTGCCGCTCCTACTACGAGGCCTGGGACACCACCTTTTTCCCCTGGACCTATCCGGAAATATTCGGGCAGCTCCGGCGGCCGGTGGTCGCGCCCCCGGGTGAGTGTCTTGAAGCTGCCCAGATCCACACCCGTCTTGCGGACAGCCTGGGACTGATTCCTGAGATTCCGGACTCTCTTGTGGAAGCGGCCAAAGGCGACCGCATGGCCTTCGGCGGAGAATTGATGAACTGGGCATCCAAAGAACCCCGGGCCTTCAAGGCCATGCCCTTTGTCCTGGCCAAAACCCTGGGCAAGGTCTGGGACAGTGCTGCCAAGGCCGCACTCTGGGGCATGCTCATGACGGCACCGGAAACCTTCCGGCAGCATGCGGCCCGGGCCGGGTTCGAGGCCGATATATTTCAGGGTGACAAGATTTTTCAGACATTGCTGGACACCCCCCAGGGACTCTGGGTGGGCATGGCCGATACAGACAACCCCATGGCGGGCATCAAAACCGAGTCCGGGAAGATCGAACTTTATATCCCGGAACTGGCGGAAAAGGCCGAAGCACTTAATCCCGGAGACGAGGCCCTGGATCTGGAAATGCCCACCGAATTTCCGCTGGTACTCAACGCCGGCCGGCACACCCGGTTTACCATGAATACCCTCATGCGGAACCCCGAATGGAATAAAGGTAAACGAGATTGCTGCATCGCCGTCAGCCCGGCAGATGCGGACGCGCTGGGCCTTTCTGACGGGCAAAAGGCAAGGATCACCACGGCTGCGGGCAGCGAAACCGGTGAGGTTCAGGTCAGCGATGTTGTACGCCCCGGTATGGTACTGATCCCCCATGGCTTCGGCCTGAATTATAACGGGAATGTCCACGGCATCAATGTAAACCGCCTGACCCTCTCCACCCACCGGGATCCCATCGGGACACCCCTGCACCGGTTTGTCCCCTGCCGGGTGGAAGCTGTATAGCAGAACATAGAGGAAGAACAGAGGAAACCACATGAACACACCGAATCCAGAATTCATCCGGGCCCTGAAACACACCGTGAACACCAGCCCCTATCCCCATCACATGCAGATGTCCCTGGCCGGTATCGACATGGACACCGCCGTCATCGCCATGACCCTGGACCGCTGCCATCTCCAGCCCTACGGTATCGTCCACGGCGGGGTGATCGCCACCCTCATCGATACGGCCACCGTCTGGGCAGGGTTCCTGCGCCTGCCCGAGGATGCCGGTCTGGTAAACATAGATCTCAAACTCAATTACCTGAACTCCGTTGTTGAGGGGAAACT
>JAKSBB010000139.1 GCA_022361315.1 Desulfobacterales bacterium | reverse complement strand
GCAGTCGCCGATGACGGCGATGCGCTTGCCCTTGAACTGTTCGGTGACGAGGTTGCGGAGCTGGTTGGCGTCGACGCCCCAGCGTGCGCAGCAGGCGCCGAGCCGCGTGGTGTCGTGCAGGTTCTCGGCGGCGGTGGTGATGTGATCGGTGATGAGCTTGGTGGAGCTGAAGACGACCTGCCCGGAGGAGAAGATGACGCGTCCGCCGGCCTCTTCGACGCGTTGTTGTTCGGCGAGGAATCCGGGGTGTGTGGAGTGTTCGTATTCCTTGCCCTTGATGTAGAGGTGAGGGCGGAGGGCGGCGAGGATGGGTTCGGCGGTGGGGCCGTCGGCGATGACGACGTGGTCGACGAACTCGAGGGCGGCGAGGTTCTCGGCACGCAGCTCCTGGGGGATGTAGGGTCGCGTGCCGTCTTCTTTCTCGATGGCGTCGTCGCCGGTGAGCGAGACGACGAGGCTGTCGCCCTGTTGGCGTGCGAACTGGAGGTAGCGGACGTGACCGGGGTGGACGATGTCGAAGCAGCCGTGGCAGTGAACGATGGTCTTGCCCTCGGCGCGGAGCTGATCGGATAGCTCGGTGAGCACATCGATATCGACGATCTTGCGATAGAGATCGAGCTTCATGGGTCTGTTATCGGTCGGTGGGGGCTGGCGGGTGCAGAATCGGGCATGCCAGGAGACGGTGTGGGGCGCAAAGAAAACCGGCGTTGGGTGACGCCGGCTTTGGATCCCAGTTCCTCAGCTCTGATCGGCGGGGATCAGAGGTCTTCAGCGAGTTTGTCGATGGTTTCATCGATCACGGCGTCGGAGTCGTAGTAGCCGGATTCGATGTTGGCCTTGGCCTGGTCGATGAGGTCGGTGCGGACCTCGGGCAGGTCGCGGATTTGGCCGAGCAGCTTGGCGGTCGAACTGATCTCGAAGCGATCGTTCGTGACGCGCGTGGGCTGAGCGCTGTTGGCTTCGGCGTTGCGCGGCGTGGAGACTCTCCCGTACGCTGCGCGGCTGGCCCCAATGGGGGAGATATCGGTCATGGCTCTGCTCCTCGTTGGGCCTGAGCTTTGTTTATCGGTCGCGTTTGCGAGGCGTCGTTGCTCTTGGCCGGCCACCCTTGCGGTGTCCAGCAAACATATCGAACCAAGAGGGGGCGGGGCTTGAAGATGCGGCGGGTTGGTGTGTGTCTGCGTAAATAACTGTGCGTCAGCATCTTGCGATTGAGATGGAGAAGTTGTCCACAAGATTGGCGGCTGTTTTTTTGACGTTTTGACAAAACGT
>JAKSBB010001104.1 GCA_022361315.1 Desulfobacterales bacterium | reverse complement strand
TCAATGGAGTTGATGAGATAGTCGGCAATATTGTCAGTCACTGCGATGTTGCTGGGGGCCATGATAAACCGGGCCCCGACGGTCAGGGGCAGCAGGTACTCCTCCACAGACCCGTCAAAGCTGTAGGGACGGTAGTGGATGGTAATGTCATCAGCCGTGAGGCTGTAACGCTCCAGGTAATCCGCTACCCGGGCCCGTACGGACCGGTGTTCAATCAACACCCCTTTTGGCCTGCCCATGGTGCCCGAGGTATAAATCACATAGATGAGGTTCCCTGGGTTAACATCACAGGACACGGGTTCCGTGGATTCTCCGGCGATGATTTCCCAGCCGGAATCCAGACAGATCAGCTCGGCATCGCTTTCGGGAAAGCGTTCCGCCAGTGTCGTCTGGGTCAGCACCACCGGTGTACCGGCATCCGACACCATGTAGGCGATGCGGTCACCGGGATATTCGGGATCCAGCGGCACATAGGCACCACCGGCCTTCAGGATGCCCAATATCCCTGCCACCAGCTGAAAGGACCGCTCCATGTGGAGCCCCACCAGCACGTCCGGGCCCACTCCCCGGCGGCGCAGATACCGGGCCACCTGGTTGGCACGCCGGTTCAGTTCACCGTAGCTCATGGGGATATCATCAAAGATCACAGCCGTCGCATCCGGTGTTTTTTCCGCCCATGCTTCAAACATCTGATGAACGCATTGGTCCGTTGGGAAGGATTTTCGGGTATCGTTGAATTCATGAAGGAGTTGTTCTGTTTCCGGCCGGGTCAGGAGTGAAAGCGCCGATATCTTTTTTTCCGGATGGGCAGCGGCATCTGCCAGCAGGGTGTTGAAATGCCCGGCCATCCGCTCGATGGTCTCCCGGTCAAACAGGTCGGTGTTGTACTCGAACCGGCCGGATATGCCGTACTCCTTTCCCGCCACCATGGAAAGCGACAGGTCAAACTTGGCAACCTTGTAATCCGTATCAAAGGGAGAAAAGGTCAGGCCGCCGGCCTCGAACTGTTCTTCGCCGGTAATATTGAGCAGATCGAACATGACCTGGAACAGCGGGGAATGGCTCATACTCCGCTCGATATTCAATTCTTCCGACAGGACCAGCCGCTCAAAAGGCAGGTCCTGATGTGCGTATGCATCCGTGGTGCATTGTTTCACCCGTGCCAAGAGTTCCGTAAATGTGGGGGTGCCGCTTAGGTCCGCCCGCAGGGCCAGGGTGTTGACGAAAAAACCGATCATCTGTTCCGTCTGGGCGTGGCTGCGGTTGGCCACAGGCGAACCGATCACGATATCCGTCTTGCCGTTGTAGCGGGACAACAGGGTGGCAAAGGCGGCATACAACGCCATGAAAAGGGTGACGCCGGATGACTTGCAGAGGGAGTTCAGTTTCTCCGCCACATGGGATGGCAGGTCAAACCGGACCACATCACCGTTAAAGGTCTGCACCGGCGGACGGGGATAATCCGTGGGCAGCTCCGTTGACAGGGGGACGCCTGCCAACTGATCTTTCCAATAGTCCAGATGGGTGGCCAGCGTTTCTCCCCGCAAATAGTCCCTCTGCCACCGGGCATAATCCGCGTATTGAATATCCGGATCGGTCAACGGAGACGATTTGCCCAGGGTATAGGCGGCATAGAGCTGTTTGAGCTCGTTTATGAAAATTCCGGCGGACCAGCCGTCAAACACGATGTGGTGCAATGAGATCAACAGCAGATGTTCCCGGTCGGCCTGCCGGACGAGGTGTGCCCGGATCAACGGGCCCCGTGAAAGATCAAAGGGCTTCAGGCACGCTTTTTCAACAATCTCAGCCGCGCTCTTTTCTCCTTCGGTATATTGACCGGTATCAATAAGGGCCAACTCAACCTTCAGTTCGGGCAGGATTACCTGCACCGGGTCAGATGCCCCGTTTTTGCCCGCCTTGTTTTCGGAAGGGTCTTTAAAAACGGTGCGCAGCACCTCATGCCGCCGTACGATTTCATTGACAGCCCGGTTGAGGGCCGGAATATCAACGGGGCCCGACACGCTGAAGGCCAGAGGGACGTTGTAAGAGGCAGCCGCTTTCCCTTCCAGCTTATCCAGAAACCAGAGCCGCTGCTGACCGAATGAAAGGGCAAGGGGTTTTCCCCGGTCAACCCGTCGGATGAAACTGTGAACAGGCGCGTCCGTCTTCATCACATCTTCCAGATACACGCCGAACTCCGCGATGGTGGGATGAGCAAACAGGCCCGTGACCGGGATCTGCGTATTGAAAGTTTTCTGGGTACGGGAAATCACCACGGTGGCCAGGAGGGAATGCCCCCCCATCATGAAAAAGTCATCGTGGATGCTCACATCCTCAGTTTTCAATACCGATTTCCAGATGGCTGCCAGCGTCTCTTCGGTTTCTGTCCGGGGGGCGGTAAAGGACTTCTCCCGGAGAAGCCCGGGGTCCGGTGCCGGCAGACCTTTGCGGTCAATTTTGCCGTTGGGGCTCAGGGGCATGGCCTCAAGGCAGACAAAGGGGGCGGGGATCATAAAGTCCGGCAAGGTTGCCTTCAGATCAGCCCGTAGTTCGCTCTGGGTGGGTACGGCTTCGGGATGCGCCGGTGTAAAATAGGCCACCAACTGCTTACCGTGGGTCTTGTGATCCCTGGCCACCACTACGGCATCACGGATTTTTCCGTGTTCCCGAAGCACGGTTTCGATCTCTCCCAGTTCGATCCGGAATCCCCGGATTTTAATCTGGTGATCCATCCGCCCCAGAAACTCTATGTTGCCGTCCGGCAGGAAGCGGCAAAGGTCCCCGGTTTTATAAAGTCGTGACCCTTTTTCCCCCTCAAAGGGATTGGGAATAAAGGTCCGGTCCGTCAGGCCGGGACGGTTCAGATAGCCTTGGGCAAGACCTCTCCCCCCGATGTGCAGTTCACCCGGTACACCAATGGGGACCGGCTGCAGATGGGAATCCAGAATAAAAAGCCGGATGTTGTCGATGGGCCGTCCTATGGGGAGCCGGCCGATGGGTAAAGGGCCGTTGCCGGCTTCATAGCGCATTACCGAAGCGCATACCGTGGATTCACTGGGGCCGTATGCATTGATAAAGCTGCGGTTTTCGGCCCACAGGGCAGCCAGTTCCGGCGGGCAGGCCTCACCGGCCACGATGATGGTGGAAAGCCCCGCAAGTTTTTCAGGGGACATCACCGTCAGGGCCGTGGGCGGAAGGGTCACATGGGTGACAGCATGACGGATCAGCGTGTTTTCCAGATTCTCTCCGGGCAGCAGTTCCTCCTTGGTTCCCATGCAGAGCGCCGCCCCCGAGCAAAAGGCCATGGCAATCTCCGAGATGGAGGCATCAAAACTCATGGAAGCGAACTGAAGTACCCGGGAAGAATCGGTTACACCGAAAAGCCGGATCTGGGCCCGGGCGAGATTGGGCAGCCCTCTGTGGCGGATCATCACCCCCTTGGGTTTTCCTGT
>JAKSBB010001256.1 GCA_022361315.1 Desulfobacterales bacterium | reverse complement strand
CGGACGATGTACTCGAGCTCGGCAAGTCCATCCTGAGAAACGAGAAGGAATTCAACAAGCAGGCCGGTTTCACCCCTGTGGACGACCAGCTGCCTGAGATGTTCAACGATGACTTCCCGCCCCACAACAGCACCTGGGATTTCACCGATGAAGATCTTCAGAAAACCCTGGATTTCTAATCCCTGAATTTCTGAAGATATAGCAGTATAAGCGGCAGGGCGAAGCAATATGTTTCGCCCTGCCTTTTTTTATAGGAGAAAATAGTAAATGGAACCTGGCCGCATCAAAGCAAAGCTTGTGGACGTTTTTGCAGAAGGCAAACTCACCGGTAACGGGCTGACCATATTCTGGAACTGCCCGGACCTTGCCGCAAAAGATATGCAGGCCCTTACCTGTGAGATGCGACAATTCGAATCCATTTTTGTCTCAAAGGATGAGGAAACGGACCGATTCAGGGCGAGAATATTCACCATGGAAGAAGAACTGGACTTTGCCGGTCATCCGCTTATCGGGTTAGCCGCCCATCTCCATGAAGAATACGGTACGAAGGACGAACACCACTGGACCGTTGATCTCAACAAGGGTCCTGTGCGTCTGACCAGCAGATCCAGGCAGGGATACTGGTCGGCTTCAATGGATCAGGGACGCCCATCTTTCGTACAGACTCTGGAAAAAAACGCTACGATGGATGCGGCCGCTGCCATGAACATCAATGAAAGCGATCTTGCCGACCTTCCCCCGGAAGTGATATCCACCGGCCTTCCCTACCTCATCCTCCCGGTCAACGACAGTATAGATACGGCCCGGATCATATCCAAAAACCTTGAAAGCCTTCTGGCCGGATGGGGAGCCAAATTCGCCTACGTTCTGGATGTCAACAAAAGGGAGGGACGTACCTGGGACAACGATGGCCGTGTGGAGGATATTGCCACCGGAAGTGCGGCAGGGCCGGCCGCGGCCTATCTGTTCAAGCACGGGCTTGCCCCCGGAGATACCCCCTTCCATATTATCCAGGGCAGATTCACCGGCAGGCCCAGCCGGATGGAGGTGTGCATCAGGACCGGTGGTGAAGAGATCCAGTCCATTGAAGTCAGTGGCAACGTCCACAAAATAGCCACACTCACCTTTGAACCGGATTTATTGACCTGAATCAATGCAGAACGCTGCGGCTTCCTGTAACCTCATTCCCCAAAAAGTTCCTGTACAGGATTATAAAAGGCCGGATAAGCCATAAAGGAGGCAACATGAGTTTCACTGTAAAAAATAATATTCAGTGGGTGGGAAAAATTGACTGGGAACTGAGAAAATTTCACGGGGACGAATATTCCACCCACCGGGGATCATCATACAACTCATACCTGATCAGGGAAGAAAAGACCGCCCTGATCGACACGGTGTGGACGCCCTTTGCCAAAGAATATGTGGAGAACCTTAAAAAAACAGTGGACCTGGCATCCATTGATTATGTCATCGCCTGCCACGGGGAGAATGACCACAGCGGGGCCCTTCCCGAATTGATGCGGGCGATTCCGGCCACCCCCATATACTGTACCAAAAACGGAGAAAAAATCCTCAAGGGTCTTT
>JAKSBB010000793.1 GCA_022361315.1 Desulfobacterales bacterium | reverse complement strand
TTCTTTTTTATCTGTGGGGCTTTGGTTCATCTCATTCTCCAGGTGCTGATCGGTTTTTAAGTGATGAAACTTTTTTCTAAAAACGGGGACGCCGCAGTACCCCATGGTAGAGATCGGCTGTCAATGCCGTCTTCCCCCGCCAGTATCTGATCCGGTCCGGCGGCAGATCGGGCAGGACAAGCGGCTGGCCGTCTCTGTTTACCGGCATGTCGCCAAGCTGTCTTCCGGCTCCTCCGGCCATGGAAATATGATCCAACAAACCCAGGGACGAATCAACGGTTTTTTTCACAAGGTCGGTCAGGCTGGTGGTTATTCTGTCTCCGTTGATGGGATCACGATACCGGAGCCGCCCCTTGAAAAAAGGCAGTGCCACGGGACCGGGAAATGGATAGATTACCCCTGAAGCCTCTTCAGGAAGGGGGTGGTACGATCTTTCACAAAGGGTCGCCACCTGCCGGATCAGGGTGTTACGGAAGAGAAACTGCATCCCCATGAACCAGTTCAGGGACCCGGATATGGCCCGGGGGAGCTCCCCGGACAATTCCTGCCCATGTGAGAAAAGGCCCGCCAGCAACCCGTTCAGTTCCGGCCTTGGGATTTCCACTGAGCTCACCAGCCGGTAAACATAGGGATCTTCATTATAAAGATGGTAAAAATGAAGGTCCATGGCGGTTTCAAACTGTCGGTGCCGGCCGGTGGCACCGGAATGGACCCCGTCCATGCCGGCAAAATAAAAAACCATGGGGTGAAACACGGTATCAGAGACCAGGTGGCAAACCACACCGGCGGCCAGGGCCAGGGCCGCAGGGGTGTTATGGGTGTCTAAGAATTTCAGAAGTGGTCTCAGGGCTTCCCCGTCCGTACGGTGGTAGTACCGGCTGATGTGCCGGATGTCATCTTTGTGCGGGCCCGCCAGGTAGAAAAACGGAATATCCGGCGCGATGGCCCCCAGGCGAAAGAGGCGGGGATAGCTGTGTACCGGCTTGTAAAATGGAGACGCAGGGGTGAGGCGGTATTGAAGCTGCCGGGCCAGGGCAAAATGGGTGATCTCCTTGGGCATGGGGTGCTCCTGATATTAAATCCGGGGTGTATCTCCGGGTCTGCCGTTTTGTTAAAATAAGCCTTTGGGCGCCTCCAGTTCAAGAAGATAGGCTTTCACATCAAGGCCACCGCCGAATCCGGTCAGCTTACCGTTCTTTCCGATAACCCGGTGGCAGGGAATAATGATGGGGATGGGATTCTTGCCATTGGCAAGGCCCACAGCCCTGGATGCTTTGGGGTTGCCAATGCGCCGGGCCAGTTCACCATAGCTTATGGTCCGGCCGTAAGGGATACGGGCCAGTTCCAGCCAGACCTGCTTTTGGAAATCCGTGCCTGAAAGTTCCAGCTCAAGGTCAAAACAGGTACGTTCTCCACTGAAGTATTCGTCGAGCTGTTGCCGGACGACGGGAAATCCTTCGGGGTCATGGGTCCAGTCCGGCTCCGGATCTTTCCGGGTATGGCCCTTGGGAAACATCAGGCCTTCCAGGCAGGGGCCGCCGAAAAGAAGGAGCTTGCCGATGGGGGAATCTGTATAGGTGTAGGTTGTCATACCCCCTCATAGCAGATTACCATGGGCTCCTGCAACCCAACCCTTTGTTAAAAAGGGTTACGGCTCAAGGCGTTCATACCGGTCTACGATGGCCTTGATATGCCCCTTGGCTGAGGCCCGCCGAAAGGCCGCGTCGATCTCGGGCATCCACTGGGCGAATTTTGATTTTTTGCTGAGCAGAAGATGAAAATTCACCTGGCTGAAACGGGATTTCGTAAGAACGATTTTGTGGGTCAGCCCGTTTTGCCGGATCAGATAATTGGTGGGGGTGACCGCATCAATCATGATATCCGCCCGCTTGGTGGCAAGAAAGCGAAGGATGTTGATTTCTTTGCCCACATAATGGGTGTTGATGCCGTGGACATCCACGTTGTCCTTGTGCCATCCGTTGCCCAAATTGGTCACCGGCACGAGATTCAACGCTTTGATATCAGCGGCAGACCGGATTTTATTAATTTCCTTAAGTTTATCATGGCCGCCGTAGGTATAGATATAAAGGGGCAGGGTATAAAATACGGATTGGCTGACCAGGGCATATACCTTGCGGGATTCCGTTGGCACGGTGATCATGAAGTCTGAGGCGCCCAGTTCCACTTCCAGCTGTGCCCGTTTCCACGGCCGTTCCTGGCAAATCAGACGAAACCCCAGTTCCTCTTCAAAAACGGCCCTGGAAATATCCGGCAGCAGCCCCAGACATTCTCCTGTTTCGTCCATCTGGCCCATGGGCTTCCACTCGGCAAAGGTCAGGGTAATATACTTACCGTTTGCATAAACCTGAGGGGAACCGGAAAACAGCAGGCTTAGACCAAACAGAATATGGCAGACGGTTTGTATTAATCGCCTCACGATGTGATTTCCAATTGGGTAATCGTTGGTGTTGAGTCCTGTTCGCCGGAGGCGGAGACCTCCCTGACAGGAATATGCCGTTACCATACCATAATTCTTCCGGGGATTGGAATACCCATCTGCCGGAGGTGTATAATTTTGTTCATATTATGGCCTTTTGTTCCCAATTTTGTTATGTTTGGGAAATTAAACCCCCAACTCAATGAATATGACACAGCCATGATACTTCGATTTGTAAAACGGATGTCCCTGATGTGCGTTACCATAGTTTTTACGGCGGTATTCCCGGCGGTGTTATTTTGTCCGGCCGGTGCCGCAGACACCGGTCCTATTGTTCTTAAAATGAATCATCAGTTTCCCGCGAACACACCGGGATCGAAGATTGATCAATGGTTCGCCGACGAAATCCACCGGCGGACCAGTGGGCGCCTGACCCTCAACATATTCTGGTCCAACGGTCTGGGAGAACCCCGGGAGAATCTTTCCCTGATATCCAGGGGGGTTTTGGATATGGCGGGCATGTCGCCCGGCTATTTCCCCGAAGAGCTGCCCCTGACAGCTGCCCCGAATTCAATTCCCATGGCCATGGAAAATGTCTGTCAGGCCCGGGACATCATGCAGGCATTTATCGATGAGGTGCCGGCAGTGTCCGAAGAAGCCCGTGCCCTGGGGATCGTCCCGTTGTTTTTCCACGTGCTTAACCCCTATCTGCTGGTGAGCCGGGAACCCATCACACGGTTGGCGGACCTTGAGCACAAACGTGTCCGGACCTGGGGGAAAGATCTGCCCGGGCTGATCCGGGCCGCCGGTGCGAAACCGGTCCCCCTTTTTCTGCCGGATGTATATCCGGCTCTGGAAAAGGGAATTATTGATGCCTGTCCGTTTTCGCTGGATCTGATGGTCAGTTATAACATCCACGAGGTGGCCGGTCATGTGACGGAGGTGATCCTCTGGGAAGGGCCAAGCTGGGGGGTATGGATCAGTGAGGCTGCCTGGGAGAAGCTGCCGCCGGATGTCAAAGAAATTGTGACCGAAACCGCCAGAGAGGCCAGCCGGAAGGAAATCGATGTGGTGCTGGAAGCCGCGCAGAAAGCCAGGATGTTTCTGAATAAAAAGGGGGTGAAATTTCATCCCTTCCCCCCATCCGATCTGGCGGCCTGGAAAGCCGCATCTCCGGACTATTTCGACCTGTTTATCAAATCCATGACGGCAAAGGGCAACGGTGAGGCGGCAAGGCAGATGGTGGATCTCTGGAAAACCATGCGAAAAGATCTTGACTGTCCTTGACAGGAATGGGATTCAACATACATCCATGAAAATGACAATTCGAAATAAGATGCTGTTCTGGTTTATGACCATGGGGCTGATACCGGTGATCTGTGTGGCCCTCATTGCCATGATGATCAACCGGCAGGCCTTATCGGACCGGACCTTTTCCCAACTGGTGAACGTCCGGGAGGTCAAAACGGAACAGATTAAATCCTATATGCAGGAACGTCAGACCGATCTTGCCATTCTTATGGATACGGTGGACGGACTCCGCCAGGCCGCCTTTAATAAACTGCAGACCGTTCAGGAAAATAAAAAGGCCCAGATTTTAAAACACTTTCACAAGATCGCCAAGGATATCGATGTTATTTCCAAAAGTATTGTGGTCAGCCGGGCCTTAAAGGATTTTCGTTCCGTTGTTGATGACAGGGGCCAGTTCGACACCCTGCTGTACGATTTTTTTGAGACCGAGAAATACGGAGATACCCTGGTAAAATTCAGGGATACTTACGGGTATTATGATCTGCTCCTGGTTACCGCAGACGGCACCGTGGTCTATTCCGCCAGAAAAGACCGGGAACTGGGAGAAAATCTTAAGACTGGCCCCCTTGTGGACACCAGCCTTTCCCAATGTTTCAGGACGGGGCTTTCCACACTGAACTTCAAAGATTTTTCCCGGTGTCCGGATGAAAACGGCCGTTATCTGGCATTTTTCGGCAGTCCGGTCAAGGCCAAAGACAACACCTTACTTGGGGTCGTTATCCTGAAAATCAATACAACGGATATCAATGAAATCACCCTGAGGCGCCAGGGCATGGGGGATACCGGAGAAACCTATCTTTCGGTGATTCAGGATGGCCGGCCGGTGCTTCGCAGCCGCCGCCCCCTGACCGGTGATAAAGTGGGTGACATTGTTCGCGACAGCCTGGCAGACCGGCAATTGTTTTCAGCGGTAAAACCCCAGATCCGTATCCGGGAGGCCGGGGGCTCAGAGATCGCCATTTATGAACCGGTGCCCATTTTCGGTGAGACCTTTATTCTGTCCACACGGATGTCCCTGAATGAAGTGATCGATCCCCGCCGCCAGGAACAGGCCATGGATTATTTTTCAAAATTTATTCAGGCATACGGGTATAAAAATCTTTACCTGGTGTCCCCGGGTGGTCAGATCTTTTATACGGCTGTGGCGGAAGAAGGGGAAACTGGGCTAACGATAATACCCGACTCCGGCCTGGCAAGACTCCATGGAAAAATTATGGCCTCAAAAGGCCCGGCATTCACGGATTTTTCAAGAACCTCACAAGATCCGATACCCTACGCCTATATCGGCGCCCCTCTGATGTACCGGGGCCGGGTGGAAATGGTGGCCGCACTGAAACTTCCGGTGGATGACCTGAACAGCATTATGCAGGTGAAACGGGGGCTGGGTAAAACAACGGATATCTACCTGGTGGGGCCGGATAAACTCCTTCGGTCCGACTCCTTTTTGATGCCGGAAACCTTTTCCGTCGCCCGTTCATTTTTGAACCCCGGTGTCATCCGGGTGGAGACCCTGCCGGTACGAAGAGCCCTGGGGGGGGAGACCGGACAGGTAACGGCAAGGGACTACAGGGACATTGAAGTATTGTCCGCTTATGGGCCCATTGATTTTATGGGCACCACCTGGGCGGTGCTTGCCGAGCTTGACAAAGAGGAGGCCTTTGCCCCCCTGACTTTCTTTGCCGTTCTGGTGGGGGTGGGGACCATTCTGACTGCCGGCCTCATCTCCATGTTTTCCCTGTATGCGGCGAAACGGCTGTCCGCCCCGGTACTTGCCCTGAAAGCCGCTGCGGAGCGTGTTAAAAATAAGGATTACAACCTCCATGTTTCGGTGGACACCCGGGATGAACTCAAACTTCTGGCAGAAGCATTCAACGACATGACCCGCACGGTGAAAGTCCGGTCAAATGCCCTGGAACAGAAGATTCATCAATTGGAGAATGCCCAGGCAGAGGTGCGTCAAAGTGAAGAGCGGTTCCGGGGCCTTGTGGAAAGTACCTCCGACTGGATATGGGAGGTGGATCAGGACGCGGTATACACCTATGCCAGTCCCAGAATCACCCAGATCCTGGGATATCAGCCCGAGGAGATCATCGGAAAGACCCCCTTCGACCTGATGCCGGAAGGGGAGAGAGAGCGGATTGCCAATACATTCGGTGCCATCGTGGACGCGGGTATTCCCTTTTCCAGCCTGGAAAACACAAATATCCACAGGGATGGTCACCCGGTAAGTCTTGAGACCAGCGGTGTGCCTTTTTTCGGGGAAGACGGCGAACTCTTGGGATACCGGGGGATCGACAGGGATATTTCCAAGCGAAAGAGAAACGAAGAAGCGCTTCTGATGACGGAGAGTGTCTTTACCAACACCATTGAAGGTATCGCCATTACCAATCGGGACGGGAAGATCCAGCGGGTGAACCAGGCATTCTGCGATATTACCGGCTATACCCGGGAAGAGGCGGTGGGGCAAAATCCGAGAATATTGAAGTCCGACCGCCACGACATGGTCTTTTACAAGGAGATGTGGGACAACCTGCTCAGCAAAGGCCAGTGGAGCGGCGAGATCTGGAACCGGAGAAAAGACGGGTCGGCCTATCCGGAATGGTTGTCCATCTCCGCCATCCGGAATGACCGGGGGGAAATTACCAATTTTGTTTCCCTGTTCCATGACATTTCAGAAGAGAAATTGAAGGAAGAGCAATTGCAATTCCTGGCATTTCATGATCCGCTCACCAAACTGCCCAACCGGAAACTGCTCTATGACCGGGCCGAAGTGTCCCTTCGAAATGCCAGACGCTTCAACCAGAAAATGGCCCTGCTTTACATGGACCTGGATGATTTTAAAAACATCAACGACTCATACGGCCATCCCTTTGGGGATGAGTTCCTGATCCAGGTTAAAGACCGCATTTCCACGGTCTGCCGGGAGAGCGATACCTTTGCCCGGTATGGCGGTGACGAATTTGTCATCGTGCTGAACAACATCCATAACGAGGGGGAAGTCATTGAGTTTTCCAACCGGATTCTTGAGCTGTTTAAAAGCCCTGTCACCATCATGGGAGAAGAGGTGTATACGTCGGTGAGCATCGGTCTTGCCATTTTCCCGGATGACGGAGATGATCTGATCACCCTGGAAAAGCATGCGGATATGGCCCTCTATGAGGCGAAGCGGGACGGAAAAAGACGGTCCTTTCATTTTAAGCAGGCCCTGAAAGATAAGATGCTCAGAAAAATTCAGCTGGAAAACCGCCTGCGTCAGTCCGTTGGACCGGAGAAGTTCAGAAATTTCACAGTGGTGTATCAGCCCAAGGTGAACACGGCGAAAGAGAATCAGATCCACAGTGTGGAGGCCCTCCTGAGATGGGGGATTGACGGTGAGCCGGTCAGTCCCGGAGAGTTCATTCCCATTGCGGAGGATACCAACCTGATTATTCCCATCGGCGAATGGCTGATGAAACGGGCCATGGCCGATATCAGGGCCATCCAGAAGGCCGGGTGCCCGGATATTTCCCTGTCTATTAATTTGTCCACCAAGCAGTTTAACGATGATAACCTGCTGAGCATCATATCCAAAACCATCCAATCCACTGATTTCCAGCCGGAGCGGCTCTGTTTTGAAATCACCGAGAGTATTCCCATGGAGGATGCCGATCGTGCCATCCGGATCATGGAGCGGCTTTCCGCCATGGGGGTTCAGCTTTCCATGGATGATTTCGGTACCGGGTATTCCTCCCTGTCTGTGCTCAAGCGCTTCCCCCTGAACGAGCTGAAGATTGATCGCTCCTTTGTCAGGGAGCTGCCGGAAAATCCCAATGACGCCGCCATCTGTAAGACCATTATTCATATGGCTGAGACCCTAGGATTCAACGTGATTGCCGAAGGGGTGGAAACCGATGAACAGCTGAATTTCTTCAGGGAAAACAAATGTCGCCTGATCCAGGGCTTCCTCTTTCATAAACCCATGGAAGCCGCTGCGCTCAGTACGATTCTCAATGAGTGCTGATCTTTAATTCCCGCTGAACCTGGATTTTTTTTCCCTAGGCTCTATCTTTTCTGTAAGGCCTGGCGGCCGGCGTCGACCAAAGGCTAAAACGTGGCGGAAAATCTGTACAAAGGAGAAGGCGATGGGGAAGGCAATTGGATCAAAAGCGGTTGTGGCGGGCAGCCTCTGTGCCGGTGCAGGGATCTTAATATCTCCGGACACCCTGGTGCGACTGGGGCAGTTTACGGGGTACACCGGATTGTGGGGGATGGGTATTCTGGCGTTGGCCATGGTGCTGTTTGTTTATCTTATCCCGGGTATGGAACGCCAGTCCGGTCCTCCGGCGTCGGTCTGGACCTATCTGCCGCTGACTGTCCGCGCTGTGGCTGCGGTGGTATTGCCCACCGGTGTCCTCGTCTCTTCAGGATTTGTATTCAATGAGATCTTTCTGTACTGGTTTCCCAATTTCGGCTTTGCCTTTCTGCTTCTGTTTTTGATTTTAGCCGTGAATATAATGCCTGTGGAAACCGGATTGAAATTCCAGATGGGTGTTGTCGGGGTGGGGCTGGGCAGCCTTTTGATTCTTGTCATCGCCGGTCTGGCAGGTGCCGGAGAAAGCCATGCGGCCAGCAAGTATACCCTCTTACCCTTACCCCTGGTGCCGCTTCCCGTGCTGTTTTTCCCCCTTCTCCTCTGGGTCGGGGCCGATATTTCCGGAATCGTCCGGGCCGGTATCCGCCGTGCAGACACAGAAGAGGGGAGAAGCCTTGTGGGATTGACCATTGTCTGCGGCGGACTTATCTTTTTGGCCTGGGCCGTTGTTTCCGCATTTCATGTCCCTTTGGATAAATTGGCAGACACCAGTATCCCCCACCTGAAAGCAGCCCGGGGCATTCTTGGGGATACCGGGCGTTATCTCATGGGGAGTGCGGTGATCTTCGGTGCTCTGGCCGCCGTGAATGCATTGTTTCTTGCCTGTCGTCTCTATGCCTCGTCGTTGGCCAGGGGGGGCTATTTGCCCGGCTTTGCCGGAAGTTCACGGGGAATCGTCATCCTGCTGGCCGTCGCCATCGGCCTGATGATGGCCTCGGGAATGGCCGGCAGTGAGAAGCTTGAATACTGGATTGAGGCGGTGTTTGTTCTCTGGATGATGAGTTACACCGGAATTTTTACCGGTAATGATAGCCACAGCCATACGCCGCCGTTTATACGGCATCTTGCCTCCGTCGGGGGCGTTCTTCTGCTCTTTCACGGGGAGGGATGGCTGTTGAAATGGGGATATGTCATCGTGATTTTGGGAATCGCGTTTCTGCAACAGATCATATTTTCCCCCGGGAGCATCAGGACCTCCCGTAGCATATACCGAACCTGAAATAATCAACCCGATTAATGTGAAACAAGGAGCTGATTCAATGAAAAGAATAATTGCAATACTGATATCGTCTATCGCCCTTGCCCTGTTCACCCTGCCGGTAAATGCGGCATCGGTGGTCACCAAGGAAACCCTTAAAGAATGGATGGACAACGGCAATGTCGCGATTCTGGATGCCCGCACAGGGCGGGACTGGAGTTCATCCGAATTCAAGATCAAAGGGGCGGATCGCACCGCACCCGGAGATTTTTCCGACTGGAAGAAAAATTACACCAAGGACCAGAAACTGGTGGTCTATTGCGCCTGACCCAGCGAGTACACCAGTGCCAGGTTGGCACAGAAGCTTGAAAAAGAAGGCTTTACTGACGTTCATGCCCTCAAGGGCGGTTGGCGGGAATGGTTCCGGGCCAAGTTCCCAGTCGATGAGAGATAACGGACGGGAAATAGATTTTAATCTTTTAAAGGGGGTACTGCGGCCAGATTGTCGTACCCCCTTTAAGGTTCTATCCCATCTTGCAGTTGATGGCGATTTTATGAGACTTCCCGAAATCCATAATCTCTTCGGGTTTGAATCCCCCGCTCATGTATGTGTTGAAAAACGCCGGTACCGAAAGCATGTATAGTATATAGGAAAGATGACCGGAGTAGCCCGTGTCGTCTAGCTGCTGAAGGGATTTGATGGTCTCCGCAGCCATATCCATGACTGTGCGGCTGACGGCCGGCGGGTTGGCGGCATCACAGACATGGGCGGAGTAAATCCGTCGGCAGGAAAAGGGGCGGATTTCATAGATCATGCAGGCCTTGTTTTTCATCAGGAAGGGGCAGGGCACCACGGTGCCGGATTCCCGCTTTTTGATTTCCCGGCGGAAGGCTTTGGTGAGGGTGGTCTGCCGGGACTTGGGCATCTTCTCCATGGCCTTTCGGATCCGCAGGCCCTCCAGGGTGGTGATGTCAATGCTGCCGGCTGCGCTGCAGCAGAAACTGCAGCCTTTGTTGCATGCCTTTCCCCGGGTTAATTCTTCTGAATCCGTTTCAAACCGGGTGTAAATTCTGTCCAGATCTGCCAGTTTCTCTTTCATGTTTCCCTGCTGTGCTGTTGGTTTAGGCGCCGCCCGCCGTTTCGCTTTACCATCGGCGGCAAAGCGGCGCCATTATCCGTGTTTTTCCGGAAGACTGCAAGGAAATTGGTGAAAACTCAAAGCAGTCAGTCAGTTAATTTTTGACTTCCACCAGTCCGGAAAGGGATGCCGGCAATTGTTCTGCCATGGCATTGTCGGGCACCCGGGCCGGGATAAAGGGCGGTTGCCCCATTTTATCCAGGGTGGCAAGGCCCTTTTCCGGGGAGAGCAAAAATGTCAGAAAGGCGTTTGCCGCCTCCGGATTGGGCGCGTCCTTGATCAGGGTGATACCGTAGGTGCAGGATTTGCCGGTCTTGGTTTTCCAGGTGCCCTTTTTCTTTCCGGTCACCTTTACTTTGGCCTGTTTGTAGAAGGTGTCGTATTTATAATTCCCCAGGTTGATGTGATCATCCAGGGTCACATATTTGAGATCATGCTGGATGGCGACGGAGAGGTATTCCCAACCGTAGTCCAATGTGCCTGATTTGAGCATTCCCACCAGTTCCTTGGCTTTGGGCCGCACATTTTCCTCCGGCCGGTTGGCCAGAAGGCGGTCATAGAGGCCGGGGGCATTGTAAAATTTTTCAGCCAGCTGGAGTACCATGAGGCTACGGTAGCCGCAGGGATCCAGATTGGGATCGGAATGGCCCCATGCCACCCCTTTTCTGGCCAGGATGTCATACCAGTTATCTGCCGTGACTTCCGGGGCAAATTTACTCTTGTCCGTATAGCAGAGAACCAGCTGGTTCGTTGCAAACCGCACGTTCCATGCGACATGGGCCGGGATCAGATTGTTGTCGATGACCTTATAGTCGGCAGAGGCCATTATATCGGCGGTCTGTCCCTCTTCCGAGATCAGTCTGGCCATTTTGGTGCTGCCGCCGGATTTCCGGACAATATCCACCTCGGGATATTTCTCTTCAAAAGCCTTTTCCATGGCGGCAAAGGGAACGGTCAGGCTGCCGGCATGGAAGATGTTGAGCTGGCCGGAGGGGCCCGCCAGGGTGATACTTTGAAGGATCAGCAGAAAGAAGACGCTTAGCATTAGTGTCAGGGATCGGTTCATGTTATTCTCCTTTTTGGGGTTTGTTGGGTGGATCTATCACCCTTAATTGATTTTTGAAATATGAATTATCTAATATGAACCGATAATAACCAATTATTACCCAAATGCGGCTGGGAGCATGACAGGATCGGGCCGGGAGGGTTTGACCGGTGGTGAAATCCGGGATATAAGGGCGGGGTATCCTGACCGGAGCCGCCTAAAAGAACAGGCCTGTGACTGAATGAGAACCAACCTATAGATCGGATAGAACCGTGGCAATCAAACCCACCATTTACAAATTCAAGATAGACCTGTCCGACGTGGACCGGAACCACTACGACACCCTGAATCTCACCGTGGCACTCCATCCGTCAGAGAATCCGGAGCGGATGATGGCACGGCTAATGGCCTTCTGCCTGAATGCCAGGGAAGATCTTTCTTTCACCAAAGGGCTCTGCGCCGTAGAGGAACCCGATATCTGGGCCCGCACCCCGGATGACCGGATCGATCTGTGGATTGACATGGGAGAACCTTCCGCCGACCGGATTAAAAAGGCAGCGCGGCAGGCTTCCGAGGTCAGCGTCTACGCCTTTCATTTTAATGCAGAGGGCTGGTGGCAGCGGGAGGCTTCAAAGTTTGACGGACTGGATGTCTCCGTGTATCTGCTTCAATGGGGTGGCATCCAAACGCTGGCCGGGATGGTGCGAAGGACCATGGACCTTTCGGTTACTGTGTCCGATGGTACGATCTATCTGTCATGCGCGGAGGGTGAATGCGAGATTGTCTGCACGCCGTTACAGGTTACCGGAAACGGTTCATGATCCCTTCGATGTGTCGTCCACCTGATCCCGGCCGTGCAGGCTGCGGTGAATCACCCTGGACATCTCACTTTTCAGCACCGGTTTTTGTATAAACCCCTGGATATCCAATGCGTCGACGGTTTCTGCCGACACCTGATCGTTGAAACCGGTGCAGATGATGAAGGGGATGTCCGGCGATACCTGTTTTATTTCCCGGGCCAGCTGGAGCCCTGTCAATTCCGGCATAGTCATATCAGAGACAACCAGGTCATAATTTCCCGAATCGGTTTTAAAGAGCTCAAGTGCCCTGAGACTTGAAGATTCAGCGGTGACCCTGTATCCAAGCCGGGTGAGAATTTCGTTCTCCATTTTCAGAACCGCCCTGTCATCGTCCACCAGCAGGATGTGCTCCCCATTTTCCGTTGCGATCTCTTTTATGGAGGCTGTCCGGGTTTTATGGGGCGTCTGGGCAACGGGGAAATATACATGGATCTGCGTCCCTTTGCCCGGATTGCTGGCTGCCTGAATGCTTCCTCCGCATCGGTCCACGATTCCCTTTACCACCGCCAGGCCGAGGCCAGTACCGCTTTCCTTGGTTTTGGTGGTAAAGTAGGGGTCAAACATTTTATCCATGACATCCCCGTCAATACCGGCACCGGTGTCTGTGATGCCCAGCAGGGCGTAGCAGCCTTCCGGTAAATCCGGTTCCTTGTCCCGCCCTGTCTGCCGGGTGATCCGGATTTGGGATAGATGCACCCCCAGGCTGCCACCGGTGGATTTCATGGCATGGAAGGCATTGGTGGCAAGATTCATGATTACCTGGTGCACCTGAGTGGGATCCGCCACCACCGGGCCGCAGTCCGGATCAATCCGGGATTGGAGTTTTATGGTACTCGGCAGAGACACGGACAATAGTTTCAGGGTTTCCTTGAGAATGGGCTGGATGCGAATGGGTTTCACGTCAATATCCCCGCCCACCCGGCAGAACACAAGAATCTGCCTGACAAGATCCCGTGCCCGGAGTGCGGCTTCCATGATACCGCTGACATGGCCCTGGTTCGGGCTGTCCAATCGGAGGTCCTCCTTGAGCATCTCTGCATATCCGATCAAAGGAAACAACAGGTTATTAAAATCGTGGGCAATACCACCGGCAAGGGTTCCCACCGCCTCTGACTTCTGGGACTGGATCAACTGCCTTTCCAGGGTTTTTTGCTCAGTGATATCCCGTAAAAAATTCAGACTGGCCCGTTGTCCATCCCATTCTATGGGTACCGTACTCACTTCAGCCCAGATGGTCTCAGTGTCCTGTCTGATCATGCGAAATGGGAAATTGGTCGGCCCGGGCGTGCCTTTCAACTGGTTTTTATACTGGGTCAGGGCAAACTCCCGGTCGTCCGGGTGCACCAGCGAATCTGCCTTCAGTGATGCCAGGTCTTTTGCCGAATATCCAGTGATGGTTTCGGTCACGGGATTGCAGAATTTGATCACCCCGTCCTGAAGGATATAAATGGCATCGTTTGCATTCTCTATTAAGACCCGGTACTCTTCTTCGCTTTTACGCAGGGCGGCCTCTGTACGTTTTTGATTGTATACGACATTTTCCAGCCGCTGCCGTTCAGCCAGCAGCGCTGTTTCAGCCGCCCTTTTTTTAACCAGCATCTGGTTGGCATGTGCGGCCAGCCGGTCGAATTCTCTGAATCGAATGTTGCTGGGGTCAATATCCTTTGAACTGCCGGCTGCCTGGCGGAAGAAGTCTTCAAAAATATGAAAATCATTCCAAAAGCGTTTGCCCAGTTGATTAAAAAACAGGATGACCCCCAGGGTGACCAGGATAAATACGGAAGAAATGAGGGCAATGCTTCTCAAAAGTTCATTTTTCATGGCGTTTTGCATGCATCGGATGTGGGTCTCTACATCATCCAGGTAAACGCCGGCAGCCACAATAAACCGCTTGTTCTCCGTCAGCTTGAAAAAGCTGGTTTTAGGACTGGGGGTGGCATCCTCGATTTTCCGGTACCAATAGTCCACAAAACATTCGCCATGGTCCCTGAGGCCTGCCAGAAATTCCTTTCTGAACTGTTTGCCTTTGGCATCCCTGTACTGATCTGAAATGACCCGGCCGGTATCATCCGGGCGGTTGGGGTTGGCATAGACCCGGGCAAAGCTGTCGCCGCCGTCAATGTCCAGAAGCTCGTTGACAAAAACGTATCCCTGGCCGCTGGGCCCGAACCTGTGGGCATTCACATAGTCGAGGATGAGGCGTTGCATATTCGATTCCACCGTATCCAGGTAGACCCCCGTACCGATGAACCATTCAAAGGGTTCGAAGTATTTAACAAAGGATATTTTTCTGAAGGTATTCCTTTCCCGGCCGGGTTTTGTCCATACATAAGAGTAGAAGCCCTCTCTTTTTTCCCGGATGATCCGGATGATATCCCTGACCACGTATTTCCCCCGGGCATCCCTGATATCAAGGAGGTTTCGGCCTTCATTTTCCGGCCGGTCCGCAAGCAATTTTGGGCGCCCGTCAAACCCGTTGATGAAGTAATATCCCTGACCGTTGTCAAAACGAATGGGTCTGAGGGCGGCGATGATCTGTTGTTTTATCTCATGGTCAGGCAATTGCCCTGCATTTTTTTTGTATATGTGCAGGGCGATGGCATGGGCTTCATTCACCCGGGACTGAATGTTT
>JAKSBB010000944.1 GCA_022361315.1 Desulfobacterales bacterium | reverse complement strand
GCCCGGCATGTTTCTGCGGGGGATGCATTCCCGTCATGGTTGGACATAATGCCCCCCAGACAATGGTCGGCAATGGGCGGTGCCAGTTTTCTCACCTGTTCTCTGTCGATGATGGTTTCATGGGTGTATCCCATGGATTTTGTGGTGGCTGCCCGCTCTTCCAGTTCCTTCATGTCCGCGTCGGTTTCCGCGGCAATCATATAGCCGATCTTGAAGAACCCGCAGTCCGAGCCCACCAGTTCCGGCATCCGGTACCAATAGTCCAGGGCACCCTGGATCAGGGGAACCTCCCGAAGATCCCGTTTCAGACTCCGGACACCGCCGGCATTCACACCGGAAGCGTGCTTTCCCGGAAAATCCTTTTCCAGAACAATGACCTTTTTTCCGTCTTTGGCCAGGTGGAGGGCGGTGGTCAGGCCGATCAATCCTCCGCCGACGGTAACGACATCAGCATGCATATCAGTTTCCCTCCTCCAGCAGTACCATCCGGGTGAATTCCCCGACGGGCAGATTTCTTACGGGCGGCCGGGTGCTGATGGGCGAAAGTTCCGTCACCATCCGGCCGGTTTCCTTGGCAATGACCTCGGCCAGGGATGCGCTGCACATCCGGCTCTGGCAGGGTCCCATGCCGCATCGGGTCAGGCTTTTGACCATTTCCGGGGTAGTCATTCCCTGGAGCACCGCCGTCCGGATTTGCTGGGCAGTGACTTCTTCACACCGGCAGACCAGGGTATCGTCGTCCAGGGCGTATAGATTTTCCCGGGGCTGGTAGGTTTTGTCCACAAAGGGTCTGGGGGCAAGTTCCCGTTTCAGCGCCTTTAAGTCCGTTGCCGCCATTTCCCTGAAATCGGTACCGGACTTGGCCGACAGCTCAGCCGCAATATCAATGGCCGCCAACCGACCTTTGAGTTCAGCAGCCACGGCTCCGTGGACAAAGGCACCGTCACCGGCGATATAAACATTGGGACAGCTGGTACGTCCGAATGGGTCCAGCCGGGGATACCAGAACCGCTGTACCGGATCCCAGTCGTGGTCCAGACCCAGCTGCCGCGCGAATTCGGACCGGGGGATAATGCCCTCATGGACCAGTACGGTCCCGACGGCGATTGTCGACCGTTTTCCGGCCCTGGTATAGCTCAGCGCCTCCACACGGTCATCACCCTCTACTGCAAAATCCGTTATCCCTGTCTTAAACTGTCCGGCCAGATGCATGGTTTTTGCCAGCATACTGACGCCTTTCAGCAGGTAATCCGTCCGGGTCAGGGCCCTGGGCAGGCAAGACAATGCGTTCACGCCGGAAAGTAAGGGTTTGGTTTCCAGAAAATGGGAGACCTCAACACCCAGCTCGGCCAGATGAATGGCGGCAGAGAGCATCAACGGCCCGTTGCCCACCATGGCCACCGGACCATCCGCCACCATACCCGCACTTTTTAAAAGGGTATCTGCGGCGCCCACACCCATAACCCCCGGCAGGGTCCAGCCCGGGAACGGCACCGGCCGTTCCATGGCCCCTGTGGCAATGACAATGCGTTTGGCCCGGATCTCCCGGGATTCGCCCTGATTTGAATAACAGAGGCGGCCGTCCGCTTCTATCTTCCATACGGTTGAACCCGGAAAGTATTCGGCCCGGCTGTCCCGAAAAGCACGGATTAAAGACACCCCGTGGCGGTAGTCCGGACCTAGCATAGACAGGGTCTTCCGGCTCTGACCTTCGGCATTTCTGTATATCTGGCCGCCCGGGGTATCCTGCTCGTCAAGCACCAGCACATCAAGCCCGAATCCGGCCGCTTCGGCGGCGAAGGAAATACCGGCGGGACCGGCGCCGATGACCACGGCATCCCAATTACTTCGCATGGGTTTCCCCTCCCTTAAACAGTTGTTTGTTCACTTTCATTCCCTCACGGACAGTGACCAGGCAGGCCTGCTGATAAGGTTTGCCGTCGATTTCCATCAGACATTCATGGCAGACACCGATCAGACAGTAAGGCGCCCTTTTTTCTCCGCCGATCACCGAACACCGGCAATGATGGTCATCCCCGTGCCCCAATACGGCCGCGGCAACACTGATCCCCTCCGGTACGGCCAGTTGTTGGCCGTCCAGTTCAATGGATACTTTTCCACCCGGCTTGGAGGGCTGCTGTTTATACACGATGATATCCTTTCTTGGTTAAGTCACTCCGGACAGCCGCCAAAACGCAGCCGTCATTCACTTAACAATTTGATATTTTATATTTTTTCACCGAAGGAGGTTTGGACGCACCTGTAGTATTTCCGCAGAGAAAAAGTATGCGGATCAGACAGTCACAAGCGCCGGTGTTTGGCTATCGGTTTCCGCTGTCCGGGAGTAACCCCGGCGTCCTGTTACTCGGCAACCTGGATGGCGAGAACCTTCACCGCTTTATCCCCCAGGGTTCTGGAGGTATGGGGTATATGGCCGTTGAAGCAGACACAGTCCCCGGGATCGAGCCGGATCAACCGCTCTCCGTAGGAGAACTCAATGGATCCTTCCAGCACATACATCATTTCCTGGATGTTCGTATGGCGAAACGGCTTATGGAACTTTTTCTTGTCCCCAGGAAAATGCATGAGAAACGGGGTAAACTTTTTGCCTGCGAAATGCTCGGCCAGACTGTAGGCATCGTAAACGCCGTTGGATAAGGGCTTACGCTCATCCGATCTGACCAGGGAAATATTCGGCAGGGCGGCTTCTTCCGCCACAATCTCACTCAGACTCATCCCCAGGCCCCGGCCGATATTGGCGTAGGTGGAGATGGGGGGCAGAGATTGTCCCTTTTCAATTTTGGAAATCATGGACACGGATACGCCGGACATCTCCGACAGCTGTGCCAGGGATAGCCCCTTTGACTTCCGGCGGTTGCGAATTCTGTCTCCGATCAACATCGGCAGCGATTCGTCGTTGGCTTTTTCTTCGGTACTGATAAACAAACCTCCTTTTATTCGTCTTTGTCCATTGTTGTAGTTCCGTTAAATTATCATGTCAAGAAAAATTTCATTTAAAGAGAATTTTAGAAGCATAAAAACACAACTTCTTATTTTAATAGATAATTCAGAAAATAATTTTTTCTTTAAAAAAGAAATTG
>JAKSBB010000614.1 GCA_022361315.1 Desulfobacterales bacterium | reverse complement strand
GGCAGACCAGGGGAAACTTGAGCAGGTCATCATCAACCTGCTGCTAAATGCCATTGACTCAGTGGACCAGGTGGGCACCATAAAGATCTCGGCCGCTCTCAGTGAAAAAGAGGACCTGCCCTTTGTCCTTCTCACGGTGGAAGACGACGGAAACAGCATCCCCGAAACCCACCTCACGCGGATTTTCAAACCCTTTTACACCACCAAAACCACGGGCACCGGCCTGGGGCTGGCCAATGTCCACAGGGTTGTGGACGCCCACAAGGGGATTGTCGAGGTCAGCAATATCGAACCCCTGGGCGTGGCATTCAAGGTATTCATACCCATTGGAGGATCAGATGACCCATATTCTCATCGTGGATGACGAACCCAGGATTGTTGAATCCCTGGAGATGTTTATGTCTGAAAAAGGGCTCTCCGTTCTGACGGCCCATACCCTGGCAGACGGCCTTGCACTGTTCCGGGCCCGGAGGCCCGGGATCGTGATCCTGGATATCCGCCTGCCCGACGGCAGCGGCCTTGACGCCCTGAAAGAGATAACCGCCCTGGACCCGGGCGCAAAGGTGATCATGATCACTGCATTCCAGGACATGGAATCCACGATCCTGGCCATGAAGCGGGGGGCTTTTGACTATATCCACAAACCCCTGGATGCCGATGAGATAGAAAAAGCAGTGGATGACGCCGTTTTCCAGATCAGGGCGGGAAAGACCGGGAAAAAAGAGTGCAATGCCCCTTCAGCCTCCCAGGTGATTGTGGGAAAAAGCCGGCAGATGAACCTTATATTCAAGAGCATCGGCCTCCTGTGCCAGAACCGGGCCACGGCCCTGATCCAGGGGGAAACCGGCACGGGCAAGGAACTCATTGCCAGGCAGATTCACCAGGCCTCCCCGGCCTGTGACCGCCCTTTTGTCACCTTTGACTGTTCGGCAGTGGTGGACACCCTGCTGGAGAGCGAATTGTTCGGCCATGAAAAAGGGGCCTTTACCGGGGCCCACCTGTCAAAACCCGGCAAACTTGAACTGGCCGGGAACGGCACCCTTTTTCTGGATGAGATCGGGGAACTGCCCCTGAATCTCCAGGGCAAATTCCTGGGATTCCTGGAAAGAAAGGAATATATGCGGGTGGGGGGCAGCCGGGTCTTTAAATCCAAGTGCCGGATCATTGCCGCCACCAACCAGGACCTTGAACAGATGGCGGCGGATAAAAGATTCAGGCAGGACCTGTACTACCGCCTCAAAGTGGTGACGGTTCAGGTCCCGCCCCTGAGGGAGCGGCAAAGTGATATCCCGGCCCTGGCCGCCCATTTCCTGGATAAAACCGCCAGGGACCATCACACCCGGGTATGCAGGCTCCAGGACGGCTGTATCCGGCATTTGCAGTCCTATCCCTGGCCCGGCAATGTCCGGGAACTGGAAAACGCCCTTGTGGCGGCTGCGGTCCGGGCCAGGGGGCGGGTGATCCCCCTGACCGATATTCAGCGCCTGCTTTCCGGCCGGCAGGAGAGGCAGGAGCGCCCGCAGCCCCCCGGCCTCTGCCCCCTGTGGGAAGTGGAAAAACAACATATCCGCCATGTACTTGAATCTGTTGGATGGAACCGGACAAGGGCCGTGGAAATCCTCCGGATTTCCCTTCCCACCCTGAGAAAAAAAATCAGGGATTACCAGCTAGCCCCCCGCTGAAAAAAACTTTCATCCCCTGAAACTTCCTTTCAGTAAAAAGGTGATGTCCAGAAAAACCCCCAGCAACATAACCATTCCGAATCATTAGCTTTTATCCCCACACCCGCCGTCACAACACCGGTGGTACATGAATTGCTCTTTAAGGGCCAGATGGGCGATCCCCGGCTGAGGTATGCGGGGGCAACAACCTTTAACCGAAACAGAGGGGGAAGGAAAATGCAGGAAAATTCAAGTCAGTCTTTAAAATGGTTTGTCAGGTGTTTATTCGGGGTCCTGACATTCTGGTGCTGGTGTCCGCTGGGATACGGCAGTTACGGGGAGGTGGAACGGATTATGGGCATGCCCTCATGGGCAAGTGTGATGCTCCTTGTGGGTGCGGTGCTCTTTATTGTGGAATGGGTTTATCTGTTTAAAACCGATTTTGCCCTGTACGACCATGAGCTGGATGACATCATTGAAGCCCTCAGTTCTCTTGATGAATCAGGCAACGCCCAAGAAACCGTGAAGGAGGCATAAAATGGTTGCTGTTTCCGTTATTACAGGCATATGCATGGTATCGGTTCTCATCTCCTACCTGGCGTTTCGCAAGGGATTTACCAAAAGTGCGGACGATTATTTCGTGGCCGGTTCAAGCCTGGGGTATTTTGTCCTGATCTTCAGTCTCCTGGCCTCGTTCTTAAGCGCCTTTTCCATGTTCGGCATGTCCAGTTTCGGCTACCGCCTCGGGTTCGGTTCCCTTTATGTGCTGACGGCCAACCTGGTCCCCCTGGGATTCCTCTGGTATTTCATGCACAAGAAAACCTTTCTGCTCGGCCGGGCCAGAAAATGGATGTCCATGGGCGCCCCCTTTGGGGAACGGTACGGCAACGGGATGAGGGCCATCATCCCCATTGTCGTCCTAGTGGCATCCATCCCCTACCTGGTGGCCCAGATCCAGGGCATCGGGGTAATGCTTGAGGCCATGAGCGAAGGGATTATCTCCTTTCACACCGGCCTCTTTTTTGTCCCATTTTTCATTGCCCTTTACCTGATGATGGGAGGGATGAAAGGGGCGGCCTGGGTCAATACCATCCAGGGCGTCTTCTTTTCCATCATGGTATTTGTGCTCTTCTTCTTTGTCATGATGAAAAACGGGGGCTTTTTCAACACCATGGACATGGTGGTTGCCAAGTACCCCAAGCTCTTCCAGATCGGCTGGGGGGGCGGAAAGGTCTGGTCCTATCCCATGCTGTTCGGGACGGCCGCTGCCATGTGCCTGGGCTGTGTCTGTTTTCCCCAGCCCTTTATGCATGCCTATTCCTCCCGCTCTGTCCGGGGATTCAAGGCCATGGTCCTCTCGTTCGGCGGGATCTGCCTCTTTGTCATCACCATGCCCACGATCATCGGTATTGCCGGCAACCTCATCGTACCGGGCCTTAAAGGGGTTGAGGCGGACAAGATATACGGGCTGGTGGCATCTGCCACCCTGCCGGACTGGCTGGCTGCCCTGGCTGTTTCCGGCGGGTTTACCGCTGCCATGTCCACGGTGAACGGCCTGGTCTTCGGCAATGCCACCAATATTTCAGTGGACCTTGTGAAAATGATAAAACCGGATCTCAAATCTTCGGACCTGGTCACCATTGCCCGGATCTGCGTCTGTCTCATCATGGCGGTCTGCGTCTGGATCGCCTGGAATCCCAACACCCCCGTGGCAGAACTGTCCATCATTGCCTTCGGAACGGTAGCAGTCACCTTCTTTGCCCTGTGGGGGGCCTATTACTGGAAACGGGCCACCAAATGGGGGGCCATCACCTCCACGCTTGCGGGGGTAACCATGAACATCGGCTTTTTTCTGGCCGGCGGCAAAAAGATGGTGCTCTTTCCCCAGGAATCCCTGTTCCAGCTCAACGGATTCCTAGCCTCCTTTATCGTTTCCGGCCTGGTCTTTTTTATCGGTTCCTGGCTGACCCGTCCCGGCACCACTGAGAATCAGAGCCTCACACTTTTTTTCCATCCTGTACTGAAAAAATAGGAGATTTCCCATGACCTTTGAGATGAACTATCCAGACCGGCTTAATGCGGCAGATTACTTTGTGGACCGGAACCTGAGAGAGGGCCGGGGCGGCAAGGCCGCTGTCCTCTGCCGGGGCCGCAGCTTTACCTATTCCAGGATCGCAGAAGAGATGAACCGGTTCGGCAACGCCCTCCTTGAAGAGGGAATAAGGATAGAGGACCGGGTGGCCATGCTCATGCTGGACACCGAATTTTATCCCATGGTCTTTTTCGGGGCCATTAAAACCGGGGCCGTGCCCATCTGCCTGAACACCCTGATGCGGCCCGGGGATTATCTTTACTTTCTCAACGATTCCAGGGCCAGGGTGCTTGTGGCGGATGAGGCCCTGTTTCACAATATCCGGGAGATCTGCGGGGAACTTAAATATCTGGAGAAAATTATTATTATCGATCCCGGGGAAGATGACCCGGCGGATTTCCCGGATATTGTCTCCTATGAAGACTTTGTCAGGGACAGGGCAACGGATCTTGCACCGGCGGAGACCGGCCCGGATGACGCCTGTTTCTGGCTTTACAGTTCAGGCTCCACAGGTAAGCCCAAGGGAACGATCCATCTCCAGCATGATATGATTTTCTCCGCAGAGACCTATGGAAGGCAGGTGCTGAAAATAGAGGAGGAGGATATCTGTTTTTCCGCGGCCAAGCTCTTTTTTGCCTATGGGCTGGGAAACGGGCTGTACTTCCCCTTCAGCGTCGGTGCCACAGCCGTGTACATGCCGGACCGCCCCACCCCGGATTCGGTTTTCGCCACCATTGAGAAATACAGCCCCACCCTGTTTTTCGGGGTGCCTACCCTTTACGGGGCCATGCTGGCCCAGGAGGGAAAAATCAACGGGGTCAGGCTCTGCATATCTGCAGGGGAAGCCCTGCCGGCAGATATCTTTCACCGGTGGAAGGAGAGGCATCAGGTGGATATCCTGGACGGCATCGGCTCCACAGAGATCGTGCATATCTATATCTCCAACCGCCACGACAACATCAGGCCGGGCAGCACCGGGCAGCTGGTGCCGGGATATGAGGCAAGGATAGTGGATGACGCCCTCCGTGATGTCGATCCCGGCGGCATCGGGACCCTGCTGATCAAAGGGGACTCCACAGCCGGATATTACTGGAACAAGCATGAAAAAACCAAAGCCGCCATGATGGGGGAATGGTTCAATACAGACGATAAGTTCTACCTGGATGACGAGGGGTTTTTCTTTTACGTGGGAAGATCCGACGACATGCTCAAGGTGGGGGGCATCTGGGTATCCCCCATTGAGGTGGAGGCCTGCCTCATCGGCCATCCGGATGTCCTGGAATGTGCGGTTGTACCGGGCAGGGACGCCGAGAACCTGGTCAAACCCAGCGCCTATGTGGTGGCCAATAAAGGGGTAAAGCCTTCCCAGGCACTGGAAAATGAGATCAAAGCCTATGTAAAAAAGGAGCTGGCCCATTACAAGTTTCCCAGGTGGGTCAGGTTTGTGGACAGCCTGCCCAAAACCGCCACCGGCAAGGTCAAGCGGTTTGAACTGAAAAAGATTGAAAAACAGGCTGCTTTGGATTAGGCCCTTTTATTCCAAAGACATAGAAAAGCAATGGCCTACCCGGGTCTCCAGGCATCGGCAGGGTAAAGGGACATAGCGGCGTAAATGAGTGTGCTGTCAGGATAGTAAGGCATGCTCATTTCCGCTTCCCATAAGCTCAGGACGAGCTGATGGGATGTAGCGGAGTTCCTTTGCGCTGCCGGTGCCGGGTAATGGGTACAAAACTGACAATCTATATGCGCTATCCCTGAAAAATCACTGCAGGAGCGGCCTATGCGCCGGCTTTTGCCGATCTCCGGCACACCTCGTGTCCTGCCTCCGGCTGCAGGGGAATGAAACGCGACAGAATCAGCGAGACAAGGGAGAGCCCGGCACCGGTTACAAAAACCGCAGCCGGGGAAATGATCCAGAGCCCACCGTAGACCGCCGGCAGGATAACCGCGGCAATATGGTTGATGGTGAATGATACGCCGGCAGTGGGCGCCATATCCCTGGGATCTGCAATTTTCTGGAAATAGGTCTTCATGGCGATGGCCATGGAGAAGAACAGGTGGTCCAGGATATAAAGCGCCACAGCCAGCCAGGGGTTGTTGACCACGGCATAGCCGAGAAAAATAAGGACCAGGCCGATGTACTCCACGGTCAGGGACCGGCGTTCCCCCCACCTTCCGATCAGCTTGCCGATCCTGGGGGCGCAAACCATGTTCAATGCCCCGTTGACGAGGAACATCACGGAAATGGCTGCTGCATCAAAGCCGAATTTCTCCACCATCAGGAAACCTGCAAAGACCACGAAAATCTGACGGCGGGCACCGCTCAGGAACTGCAGTGCATAAAAGAGCCAGTAGCGTTTACGCAGGATGATTTTTTTATGCTGTTCGACTTTTTGGGGGAAATGGGAAAACCCCAGCCAGCAGAAAACAGCGATAACCACCGTGGCCCCGCCGCTGACCAGGTAGACGGTCTCCATGGTGACCTGAAAGAGGTCCAGCATCAGCCAGACCATGCCAAAGGCGATCAACGAAGAAAAAGACCCGATGGCCACCATGCGCCCCATGTTATGGGCGGCATTGGCCTTGTCAAACCACTGCAGCTGAAGAGACTGGTTGACCGTCTCATAGTAGTGAAACCCGGTGGACATTAAAACAGTGGTGGCATAAAGCCCGATGACGGAGGGAAAATATCCGGTAAGTGCCGTGCCTATACCCAGCAGCATCAGGGAAACCACTGCCAGGGTCTGTTCCCGCATGAACATCAGGACAAATACCACGGCAAATGCCAGAAACCCCGGGATTTCACGCAGGGATTGAAGGATACCGATCTCCACCCCGGTAAAGCCGGCCTGTTCAATGGTAAAATTATTCAGCAGGGCCTGCCAGGTGCCAAAGGCCAGCGGCATGGCCGCTGCCATGATAAACAATAAAATTCCCGGTCGGTTCCACTTTGATCCTACATTCCGCAGGTGTGAGGTGTGATTGAAAAACATTTCAAGTTAGTCTAGTCAAACTAGGATTTTTTGATGTATTTGTCTTTCAAGAATTATTATTTTGAGGGACAAAATGAACGAAACTATAAAAGCGACAACGAAACGAATGGATGTTCTGCCCTTGGTAAAACATTACCTTTCAGAACTTGGCCTATATGAGCTTATT
>JAKSBB010000093.1 GCA_022361315.1 Desulfobacterales bacterium | reverse complement strand
GGCACCTTTGATTCCCTGGAAACCTATGCGGATGTGGCCGGGATTCAATACGCCAGAAAAAAAATGATCAAGCTGGCCCAAACCTCAAAGATGCTCTCCATTCAACGGCAGCAGCGGTTTAACAACGCTCCGGAAATCGATATGGACCAGATGGGCATCATTGTGATGCCCTTTGTGGACGGGTCCAGCGTGATGGCCAAAATGATCGGCAACCACTGGGAGTTCGGCTACTGCCGGGACCGGAGCCACAAGGTTCAGAGCGAACCTTATATAACAAAAACCCCCCATGACCGGAAGCTGATGCAGCTTTCCAAGGATATCCAGCAAAGCCTGGGGTTCAGATGTGAAATTGAATACATCATCTCAGCCGAAGGGGAAATATTTGTTGTCCAGGCAAAGGATATCTCGGATATCGACCTTCTGGAACAGGAACAGGGGTTGCGCTCCATCCGCCTGGACGGTGTCCGCAGAATCCGGAAAAACCGCAATTACAGGGAACGGCCGGTGTACGTCATGGACAACCAGTCCTTTTATATCCACATCATTGATATGTGTGAAGAACTGGTGCACCACAAGGGAGAAGATCCCACCTGCATTGAAGATATTATCAACTTCATCCACACCCATGAGCAGGAGCGGGAAGAATTTGCGCTGAAGCATCAACGCTTTGCCGTCCTGGGCTTTGCCATTGATCCCCGGGAGCTTTACCAGATTGCGGCCCACTACCTGGACGATTTTCCGGAACTCCAGGAGCCGTTGTCAAAAGCCCTGCACAGCAACCTTTATAAGATCGATATTTTTATCGCCGAAGCAGACACCCTTCTGGCCAAGGACAAATTCAGGCTGAATCTCTGCAGCCATGATGCCTACGGCATAGACACGGTTCGGTTCCCTCTCTGGTCGGCCTACTGGAATGTGGATCGCCACGATGAAACCGTCGGGGAGTTCAAACGGCTCGGGTTTAAAACCGGGGATACCGTCGGTATTGATGTGGATGCAGAGGCCCATCCCATTGTGTTCAGGCTGTAACGGGCCTCCGCCTATTTTGTAGATAACGAAAAGACGTCTATCTGCAGTCCATCCGGGATATGGCCATGGGCTTCTGCCTGAGCCAGGTCTTTTTCAGAATGTGGAAAATATCCTTGGGCATCCCTTTGGGCAGATCCACCACGGAAAACTCTTTTTTGATGGTTATGCCTTTGATGAAGCGGCTTTCAAGACCTGCTTCATTGGAAATGGCCCCCACGATATCCCTGGCCTTAACACCATGGCTGCGTCCCACCTCAATACGGAACCGTTCCATGTCTTTATCAAGGGGGCGGGGCTTATCAATAGAACGGGTCTGGGGCTTACTCTCAGGTTGCCCCTGCTTCGCGGTCTTTTTATGCTTTGATGCCTTGGATTTGGTTCTTTCTGCGGCGTGGTCTTTGGGGGCCCGTTTTTTTTTCTTCTCTGCTGCAGGCAGTTTCTCCGTCAGAAAGAAAGGGGTGTCCCCATGGGCCATTTTTCCCAGGGCAGCGGCCACGGTGACCATGGGCAGGCCTTCTTCCTCGGCGTAGGCTGTGATCAGATTTTCAAAGACGCTGAGATCCTCTGACTCAAGCATCCCTGTTATGGCGTCCCTGAAATCCTGGACCCGTTTTTTATTAATGGCCCTGTTGGAGGGTAGTTGAATCTGGGCAATGGATTGCCCGGTTGCTTTCTCCAGCTTACGGACCATCCAGCGTTCTCTGGGATGAACAAACAACAGTGCCTCGCCGTTGCGCCCTGCCCTGCCGGTTCTCCCGATCCTGTGAACATAGGGCTCGGTCTTGTCCGGCAAATCGTAGTTGACCACGTGGGAAATCCGGTCCACATCCAGACCGCGTGCCGCCACATCCGTTGCCACCAGGATGTCTATGCGCCCCTGTTTCAGGCGCTCCACCGTTTTTTCCCGAGCATCCTGGGCCATGTCGCCGTTCAGGGCTTCGGCCTTAAACCCTTTATCTTCAAGTTGCCGGCAGACATCCAGCGTACTGGATTTTGTTCTCACAAATACAATGGCGGCATCGAAACGGGTGGCATCCAGAATGCGTGACAGCGCCACAATCTTACTGGCGCCCTTTACCAGCCAGAATTTCTGGGCGATATTTTCAAGCCCCAGGGATTGCGACCGCAGCGTAATCTCTTCGGGTGATTCCAGATAGGTCTGGGCGATACGCTTTATGGGGGCGGGCATGGTGGCAGAAAACAAGGCGGTCTGAACGGGATTCTCCACCTGGCTGAATATCCACTCCACATCATCGATAAACCCCATATGGAGCATTTCATCCGCCTCATCCAGCACCCGGCAGAACAAATGGGCAAGGGATATGGTTTTCTTCTGGATATGATCCATGATACGTCCAGGCGTACCCACAACCACATGGACACCCTGCTTCAGCTGTTTGAGCTGAATCCCGTAGCTTTGGCCGCCGTAAACCGGCAGGACCCTGAGTCCCTTGTTCTTGCGGCCGTAGGTTTTAAAGGCTTCGGCCACCTGGATGGCCAGCTCCCGGGTGGGGGTCAGGACAAGAACCTGGGGTTTTGCAAGGTCGGTATCTATCTTTGAGATCAGCGGCAGGGCGAAGGCGGCGGTTTTACCGGTGCCGGTTCTTGCCTGGCCAATTAAATCCTTGCCCCGGGCCAGGACCGGAATGGCGTTTTCCTGAATCGGTGTGGGGGTTTTGTAACCGGCAGCGCTGACAGCCGACAGAACGGCAGGGCTCAGGGGCAAATGGTCAAACCCGCTGGCGGGCGTTATTTCGTCGGACATGGAAGATGGTTTCCTTTGGGATAGTGTGCCGGGTACGGCTGTGGTTAAAAGAGGCGTACTATACACCACCCCTGCCCATTTAGCAAGAACATATTGAAATTAAAATAAAATCAGGAAAGAAACAGATCCACAAAGACAGGTGCTTCACCGTTTTTCATCTCCACCAGCCCCCTGTTGGACAGACGCAGTTCCCCCAGCACCACCAACCCCATCAGACTCAGGGTCATTTCAAAGGCCGGATGGTCGCAGCCAATGGCTGCCATGGCATCTTCAATCTGGTGCACCCCTTTCGCAGCCGTCTCAACCGATTCCAGACTCATCAGGCCCCCAAGGGGCAGGGCCAGGTGTGCCAGCAGCTTCCCGTTGTCCACCACGGCGATCCCCCCGTTTGAGTCAATCAGGGTGTTTGCGGCCAGGGTCATGGCCTCATCATCGGTGCCCACCACCAGCATGTTATGACAATCGTGGGACACCGTGGAGGCATAGGCGCACCCCGCCTTGAATCCGGTGCCGGCCACAAGGCCTAATGCACGCGAGTTTTCCGCATCGGTACCGGGTTTGTGGCGGTAAAACATTCCGGCTTTGGCAATGTCCCGGCCGGGGTCGGCTGTGATCTGCCCCTGCTTTACCTGCATCTCCGCCTGCTCTGATATTGTATTCACACTGCCGGGGATCAGCCGGATCACCCGGGCATTGGCAGTGTTCCCTTTTGGGTTTGTGGGGGCGGATATCTGAAAATCATCGGTGGCCAAGTGGTTGAGATGTACCGTATTCACGGCCCAGTCCGGGTAGCTGTAGGCGGGGATGTCCACACAGAGATCGCCTTGCTCAGCCACCAACCGGCCACCTGCGTATACCTTCTCGATGGAAAAATCCGCCAGGGAATCCACCACAAGAATATCGGCCGCCCTGCCGGGGGTGAGGGATCCGATCCAATTGGCCTGTTCCAGAAGCTGGGCCGCATTGATGGTGGCCATCTGCAGCGCGGTGATGGGATTGAGCCCCAGGCTGATGGCCTTACGCAACACCCTGACCAGGTGGCCGCTGCGGGCAATGGTGGCCGGGGTGACATC
>JAKSBB010000261.1 GCA_022361315.1 Desulfobacterales bacterium | reverse complement strand
GGACAAGAACCTTCGGTATAAAGAGGTTGAAATTTGTCGCCAAATAAGTGTTTTTAAAGATTTAGCGGCATTGATAAAACTGGTGAAGCTTTTTGCAATCAACCGGTTTGATATTGTTCATTCAACAACCCCCAAGGCCGGCCTTTTATCCGCCATCGCAGCGCTGGTTGCCGGTGTTCCGGTTCGCCTGCATACCTGGACCGGGCAACCCTGGGTCACTTTATCAGAAACAAAAAAATATATCACGATGGCGGCAGATGTCCTGATTGGCTTGTTAAGCACCCACTGCTATGCGGACAGTCCGAGTCAAAGGGAGTTTCTAATAAAAAAAAGAATCGTAAGTCCCAAGAAAATATCTGTGATTAACAAAGGGTCAATTTCCGGTATTGACTTGCAGCGATTTCACCCCGGAAAGATGACATATTCAGAAAAAGCAGCACTTAAAAAGAAACATAAACTTCCCGAGGACGGTACGGTCATTACTTTCATCGGACGGATCAACAAAGATAAAGGTATTGTTGAATTGATATCTGCATTTAATGCAATGATTGACTCCGGCTATGAAGCAGATCTTCTCCTCGTCGGTCCAATGGATCAAGACAGCGAAGGCCATGATCTTGAATTTCACACAGAATTCAAATGCTTGATCGATCGGCCGAGAATCCATTACATTGGGCATCAGGATAAACCTGAAAATTATTTGGAAATTTCAGACTTATTCTGCCTGCCCAGCTATCGTGAAGGATTTGGCACAACTGTGATAGAAGCGGCAGCCATGGGGGTTCCTACCCTCGGAACAAAAATCAACGGACTTGTTGATGCTGTTGATGACGGAAAAACCGGTCTTCTGGTGGAGGTAAAAGACGCTTCTGCCTTGGCAGAAGGGCTCCGGATACTTCTGGATAATCCCAGGGGAATGAAGCAGATGGGATGGAATGCCAGGCAGCGGTGTATCAAATTATTCGATAGAGAACTGATCAATAAACTGGTCAGAAAAGAGTACATTACACGGATTGATCAATCCATGAATTAATGTTGAAAGATTAGGAATGCAGTTACAGTTTTTCTTTACACACCTGGTATTTGGCCTCTTCCTGTTTGGGATTTCAACGCTGACCGCCTGGACAATTCTGAAGCGCAGTCGGGTCATTGACAACCCCTGCTACCGTTCAAGTCATTCAACGCCCATCCCCACAACGGGTGGGCTTGCTATTGTCTTTACCTTCTTTTTAGGTATGCTGATCTATGCAGTATTGGGCAATGAAACCATGATCCTAAGCAAGTATTTTCTGGGATTCACATTTTCGAGCCTTTTGATCGCTGGAATTTCCTATTATGATGATCTGAAAGACAAACCCCTTACAATCCGGCTGGCCACCCATACTTTAGGCATATTAACGGTGATGGGGTTCGGCATTGTGATAAACAGAATAGAACATCCGCTTTTTGACTCGTCTTTAATGGCCATCGCGGGTTATTTTTTAACCTTCATGTGGATATTAGGATTGACCAATGCATATAATTTCATGGATGGGCTTAACGGAATGGCCGGTTGTAACGCTGTCATCACTGCCATATTTCTATGTATCATATCATTCAGCCAGGGCAGCAATTTCACTTATATCGTCTGTTATACCATTGTTGCCGGCACAGGGGGCTTTTTAATATTCAACTATCCCAAAGGAAAACTGTTCATGGGGGATGTGGGAAGTACATTCTTGGGATTCACCTTTGCAGTGCTGGCAATTATTTCAGCACTGTATGATAATTCTCACACATCCCTGATGGTCATGCCACTGCTGCTTTTCCACTTCATTTTTGATACCTTTTTCACATTCATGCGCCGCGGACTAAGCCGGGAAAATGTGTTTATGGCCCACCGTACTCATATCTACCAATTACTAAATAGACTGGGTATGAGTCATACCCGTGTAACCTTTATTTATATGGTTTTGTGTATCATCCAAGGGATGGCAGCCAAATGGATGTTAACAATCGGTGGCCCGGAGAGGACGATGGTTTTCCTGCCCTTCGCACTGACCTATTTCGGTCTGGCTATGGTCGTAGTAAAAAAAGCACGGAGAAAAGGTATACTCGGATGAAGAATCCAACAGCAGTCCAGGTCTATCTGTGCCTAACTATCTTATAGTGCAAACCATCACCTGGAATTTCTGTGTGAGAACTGAAACCGAATCCCGTCAATCAAATACATCAAACCGATACCGAGTGTCTCGTATGATCTAATTTTACCCTTTGTGGCCTTAAGAATATATCTTTGCGTTACGGGTGATAAATAATTAATATGATCATCCATCAGTGTAAACGCTTTTTCAAACGACGTCAGTTTTCCGTATAAATCGAACGTTTCCCTGTTCCAATCCAGTTCAGGAATATCCATCCCCAGATAGTTTCCAATTTTCCCTACCACTGATAATGTGTCCGGCAAAAACAACTCTTCAAAATTCAGATGAAGGCCCGGGATACCATTCACCACCTCTTTATACCGTGTATATGTTCCTAATCGTCGTCCGATCAACATCGGTTTAAATCTATGTTTAATTTTGGTGTGGGCGAATGCCTGTGATGCCAGAGAATTCATCCAACTGACAAAATCCCGATGGATATGTATCATGTAAACATTATCAAAATGTGCTTTGTAATCCTGATAAAGCTCCTCAGGAGAATGATAGATCAGGTCCGTAGTGTATTCGATGTGTCTTTCGGGGATCCCATCAATCTCTTTATATGAAACGGCTTTTGCATAAATTGACTTAACACTATGGTACATATGGGCAACACTGTCGAACCGCGTCTGCTTTAATTCCTGAATATCTGCTTCAACCCGGGACTTATCCACCAATTGCCTGGGGGAAGCAGAATCCCTGTCTAAAACGTTTATTCCACCTTGTTTGAGTGGTGCATTGTGATGCGTCAAATTTTCAAGAATACGTCCCACCATGTACGGGTCTTCAATAGATCTTTCCCCCACCAGATAATCATGAAGTCCAAGCTTGCGTACCGGGAGATTTAAAAAACCGAACTTCTCAATCAATGATCCCACCGGTGTACTTCCCATCGGACCAAAAGAATTTACAACGACGATATCCATATACACACCTTTTAAGCCACTCTTGATTACAACGCATCATAATTACGACTTGCCGCCAGGGTTGTAAGCTGGCCCCCGGCTTTTTGTCAATGGCAATTATTTAAACCGGTAGCCATGGCCTCTATAGACACGAATGTGAGATGAAGAAAAGATCGCATGACTGGGAGGCCAAAACAGTAATGGGGGCTAAAAAGCCCCCATTACGTCGTATTACCCGAACCGGAGAAGAAGTGTCCGGGTATATCAGACTCGTTTAAGCGTCGGCAAAGGCCGCTTTAATTTTATCCACGGCCCAGTCGATATCTTCCTTTGTGATCACCAGGGGCGGTGCAAAACGGATGGTGTAGGTATGGGTTTCCTTGCAGAGGATGCCCATCTTCATCAGGGCTTCGCAGATGGCGCGGGCGCCGCCCGGGGTACCTTCTTCAAGTTCAATGGCGATCATGAGGCCGATGCCGCGCACCTCTTTGATCATGGAGTTCTCAATGGTTTTGAGCTGATCCAGGAAGTAAGCGCCCATCTCCGCAGCATTCTCAATCATCTTTTCTTCCACAAGCACCTTGAGGGCAGCCCTTGCCACGGCACAGGCCAGGGGGTTGCCGCCGAAGGTGGAACCGTGCTGGCCGGGCTGGAGAAGTCCTAAGACTTCATCGTTGGAAAGTACTGCGGAAACCGGGTAAAAACCGCCGGAAAGGGCCTTGCCGATGAGGGTAAGGTCTGCCTGGACCCCATCGTGTTCCTCTGCCAGAAGTTTACCGGTCCGGCCCAGGCCGGTCTGGATTTCGTCCAGAATCATCAGGATATTTTTCTCGGTACAAATGCGGCGGACTTCCTGGAGGTATCCCTCCGGGGGAATAATTACGCCGGCTTCGCCCTGTACCGGTTCCACCATGAATGCCACGGTGTTGGGGGTAATGGCCGCTTCAAGGGCCTTGGCATCGCCGAAGGGAATGGTTTTGAATCCCGGGGTAAAGGGACCGAAGTTTTCACGGGCGTTCTCATCCGTTGAAAAACCGATGATGGACAGGGTCCGGCCGTGGAAGTTATCCTGGCAAACGATGATCTCCGCCTGGCCTTCGGCCACACCTTTGGATTCGTAGCCCCATTTCCGGGCGCATTTAATAACGGTTTCAACAGCCTCCGCACCGGAGTTCATGGGCAGCATCTTGGGGGAATCGGTGAGTTCGCAAAGCTCTTCGTACAACAGGGCCAACTCATCGTTTCTAAAGGCCCTTGAGGTGAGGGTCAGCTTCTGTGCCTGATCCAGCATGGCCTGGCGGATTTTAGGATGGCAATGCCCCTGGTTGACCGCTGAATAGGCGGACAGACAGTCCATGTATTTATTTCCTTCAACATCCCATACCCAGATACCGTCCCCTTTGGAAAGTACCACATCCAGGGGTTTATAGTTTTTTGCCCCGAACCGGTCCTCAAGATCGATGAGTTCTTTGGCTTTCATAATACACATCCTTCGTTTTATATTCCTAATTATAGGGCACCCCTGTTATGGATATCCCGTGCTTGATCTTTTATTAAAAACATTATAGGAGAGATCGTCAAACGATTTTAACACATGGGATGGATGATGAAAACTCATGCAAGATAAAAACAATGCCCTGCCCTCCCTCAATGCCCTGCGGGCCTTTGAGGCAGCGGCCCGCCTGGGCAGCTTTACCCTGGCGGCCAAGGAACTGTCTGTCACCCAGGGGGCGGTGAGCCGCCAGATCAAGCAATTGGAAGAACAACTCAACGTCAGCCTGTTCCACCGGATGCACAAGCGGCTGAAACTGACGGACCAGGGCGCTTTGCTGCTGCCCCCCATGACCCAGGCTTTCGGCATCATGACCCGGGCCGTGGAAAAACTGAAAAACCAGGATCAGGATTTCAGTCTGAAGGTTCATCCCACCTTTGCCATCCGCTGGCTCATCCCAAGGCTTCACCGGTTCCAAACCCGATATCCGGATATCCGGGTCCGGCTGACCACCTCCAGCATCAACGTGGATTTTGCCCAGGAAAACTTTGATGCCGGCATTACCCACCTGGGCAGCGAGATCCCCGGTGTCCGGCGGGAGAAGCTACTCAAGGAACAACTCGTCCCGGTCTGCGCACCGGCCCTGATGCAGGGAGAACACCCCATCCGGAGCCCTGAAGATCTGCGCCACCATACCCTGCTTCACAACAGTCCGGATATGACAGAGTGGCGGACCTGGGCCGAACAGCAGAAAGTCGGGGGGCTCTCCCTTGAGCGGGGACAGGTGTTTGAAGTGGACGATGCCGCCCTTCAGGCGGCCACGGCAGGTCTCGGTGTTGCCCTGGGGGATCTATTCCTGATCCGGGACGAACTGGATTCAGGACGTCTTTTGGCGCCCTTAGGGGTTACCCCCATCCGCACCGGGAACTATTATTTTTCATGGCCATCTGTAAGCGGAGAATCCAAGGGTATCCGGCTTTTCAGGACCTGGCTCAGATCGGCTCTGGATCTATAGGCGGTTTCCCGGGAATCCCCTTGATTTTCTTACCGGTCCTCCACCAGGTCATCGGCTGCCGTTGAACCCATCCCGGTCTGATACGGCGTGAAGCCGTTCCAGTACGCTTGCGCAGGCATCGTGTAATTGCTGGACAATCTGACCGATTTCCCGGGGGGCTGTTTCCGACATGGCCTTTGCCGCACCGATCTGTTCCAGACGATAGGCAAGGTCGGCGGCCGGCTCGGCTGCCAGGTACTTGAACATGCCCTTGAGTCTGTGGGCATTTTTGCGAAGGCCCTCGTGGTCAAATACAGAGATGCTGTGAACGATCTCAGACAGAACCGGCCTGTAATTTTTCTCAAAGGTTCGGATACATTTGTCCAGCAGCTCTTTCTTACCGTTCATGATCTCGCACAATGCGGGCATATCCACGATATCATCCACCGGGCGGGTTGCATCGAATTCATTTCCTTCCGTTTCCGGTCCTTTCGGCGTCAGACAATGCCCGCTGCCGGTCAATACTTTCTTTATGGCCTTGGCCAATGCGGTTGAGGTCAATGGTTTGGTAAGATATTCATCCATACCGCTGTTGAGGAAAACCTCCCGGTCATGGGTCATGGCATGGGCGGTGAGGGCAATGATCGGGGTGGGGGAAAGCCCCTTCTCCCGCTCATACTCACGAATTTTGCTGGCGGCGTCAAGGCCGCTCATCACCGGCATCTGGCCATCCATGAACACCAGGTCGAACTGCATGGCCTTGAACATATCCAGGGCTTCCCTGCCGTTCACGGCCACCTGAACATCCGTCAGGTTCATCCGTGCCAGCAGGTTTTCAGCCACAATACGGTTCATTTCATCGTCTTCGGCCAGGAGGATGCGGCAGGGGCCTTCCACGGAAATCTCTTTTTCGGACGTCCTGCTCACGGGCTGAGGTTTTTCAGAGGTTTCAGCCTGCAATTTGAACCCGAGGCGGCACCAGAAGGCGGATCCCCGGTTTTCACGTGAACGCACCCCGATATCTCCCCCCATCAACTCAGCCAGTTGTTTTGAGATCGCCAGACCGAGGCCGGTGCCGCCGTAATGGCGGGTCATGCTGGAATCCATCTGGGAGAAGGATTGAAACAACCCGTCAATGCGATCCTCCGGGATACCGATACCGGTATCGGATACGGTAAACTTTAACACCGCATCAGATTGGGACGCGGATTCAAGAGAGACACGGATGACTATTTTTCCTTCCTCGGTGAATTTCACGGCATTACCGCAGAAATTCATGATGATCTGCCTCAACCGGACCGGGTCCCCCCGAAGCATCATCGGCACGTCATCGTCCAGAAGACTTTCAAAGGACAATCCCTTCTTATATACGGAGATGGCAATGATATCCGAAATTTCCCCCATCACCTGCCCCAGGTTGAAATCAATCTCTTCGATATCCAGTTTCCCCGCCTCAATCTTTGAGTAATCCAGAATATCGTTGATCACGTTGAGCAGGGCTTCGGAAGAGTTTTTCATGAGCAGGGCAAAATGCCGCTGTTCTTCGGTAAGCGAGGTCCCCAGAAGAATCTCCACGATCCCCACCACCCCGTTCATGGGAGTTCTGATCTCGTGGCTCATATTTGCAAGAAATTTATCCTTGGCAATATTGGCAGCTTCCGCACGGGCCTTGGCACGGGCCAGATCCGTGTTGGATCGTTCCAACTCCGATGTCCGGCGCTGGATTTCGGACCTGAGCAGCCTGGAATACTCGGCGCTCTGGGTCTGGTTCCGGGTCAGGATATCCTGGTATTTTTTTTCAAGGACCTGTATTTTGCCGTCCCGTTGCTGTTTGTGGGCAGTGAGCAGGGCTTTTTCTTCGGCCAGAAGACGGTCTTTTTGATGGAGTTCCAGACAAAGTCTAACGGCGTCCCCGACCATGGCAGCCGCTGTTTCCGGATGATATTCCCGGGGCAAATCGCAGACCAGGACGGCGTTCATCTCGGCCAGGGGAAGGGTGATCAGCCGTCCCTCTCCAGCCTCACAAATCCGGCCCGTTTCCGAGGCATGACGTAACTTCTCATCGAGTCTCTTATCTGCCGGGTATTCCGAAAAATATGGCCCCAGGCGGCTCCCATCGTTCAGAAGCACACCGAATCTGTATCCCGGGAGGTATTTTTCCAGGGTCTCAAGAAATCGCCGATTGATATCGGTGTCTGATTCCCGGACGATGTCGTCAAATAAGTCCATCCCCGTCCTCCTCCAGAGAATAGATCTCTTTGGCCCGCTGAATTTCAAGGGGCAGATCATCCATAATGGCCCGGTATCCCATAATATTCTCCTTGATATGCGCGATCAGCGGTGGGGACACAAGACCCGTCACGGTTTCAGGAAAGGCGTCATACCCCAGTCTGGAAACCAGATATTCGGCAATCTGAAGAATACCGGCATGACTGGACGGGTCCACCTGATCCAATGCCCTGTGGTGGCGCTTTACCCCCTGGCAGAGATCCTGTGGCAGGCCCCATTCCCGGGTCAGCAGGTAACTGATGGTGGTATGATCCGTTCCGATGACCCGGCGTTCATGACCGATGATATGCTGGTTGTCCGGAACATAGGTCCGACAGAATTCTTTAAACTTTTCCGGCGCCACCTGGTCTTCAACAATGAGGCCGATATCGTGGAGTATGCCGCATAAAAAATCATCCTCACCCTTGCGCACGAATACCCGTTCGGCAATCATCTGGCAGCAGATACTGGTCACAGAACAGTGGAGCCACAGCTGGTTCCGGGAAAAGCTTTCAGCATCGGAGCTTCCCCGGAAAAGGTTTTTTAAGGCATCCAGAATGATCATATTTCTCAGATTATCCACACCGATGTAGGCCACAGCCTCTGAGATATCTTTGATCTTTGTCCGCAGGGAAAAATAAGCGGAGTTCACCAGTTTCAACAGCCGCAACACCAGGGTGGGATCCACCCGGATGACCTCCTCAAAATCCCTGAGAGAGGAGGTGTCCTCGTCAATCATGGTCACCAGGCGGTTGGCCACGGACGGAATGGTCTTTAAGCCGGTAAACTGCCTCAGATAAAATTTCGCGGTATTATAATAATCGGAAGGTTCCACGTTGGCCCCTTTGGCAAACATTCCATGATTAGAAGTGGGATATACCGGATTGTTGAGGGCAGGGTTGCCGGATGCCGGTTATTTTACCGGAGTGAACCCCAGTTCAGACATCTTCTTATCCACATTGTCCTGTTTCAGTGGTTTAATGAAATAGGCCTTGCAACCGCTCTTGATGCTCCCCACCACCAAATCCCGGTCACTGTGGGCGGTTACCATAATCACCGCCGCCCCCGCATTGCCCCGTTCCCCGTCGATCTGTTTTATTTTCTTAAGGACCTCCACCCCGCTGATATCCTCAAGAGAGATGTCCAGAAGCACAATATTAAAGGGGGTTCCCCGCTCAATGGCCTTTTCATAAACGGCCAGCGCCCCTTCGCCTGTGGAAACAGAAACAGATTGGCCGTAGCAGCCGAAGATATCTTCCATCACTGTTCTGCCAATCTCTTCATCATCGACGATCAGAATTCTGTTCACGTCTATCCCTTTGCTGATATTTGAATTAAGAATAAAGAATGATAGGATAATTCCCTGCCCGATGGCAAGTTGATTTTTAGAAAAATATCTTACCCGGCCAGTTCAATGATTGAACCAAGACCGCGGCCTGCACCTGACAACAGAGGCGTCCTCACCAGCAGGGGGGCGAACTCCAGACCGAGGGGATCAGACGGTTGATTTTGACTGCCGGCCGTATCCGATGCCTGCAGGGTTCCGGTTTCTATCACCTGGCCGATGCTTCCCCCCAAAAGCGGTCCGCCGCTCCCTGCCGATAAACTGTCAATACCTGCGGAAGCGATAGCCAAGGCGTTGAGTGCTCCCGACTCTGTGGTCACATCCAGTCTGAACAACGGTGCCAGAATGTCGGAAAAGATATCGTCCGTCACCGATGATAACAGGTCGTTGGTGCCGTCACCGGCAAAGGTACCGGGCAACTGGTTCTGGAAGAGGGCGATAAACAGCCTGAGGTTCCCCTCCGAAATTTTGTCAAATGCGGCCTGCAGATCGGAAAGATCCTTATCAATGGACTGCTGCAGCATCTCCCGGGCGTCATCGGATTGTCCCGGTTCCGATGCCTGGGCTGCATGTTTCAGCAGACTTTTAAAGCTATCCGTAAGTATCTGGGCGTCACTGCGGGGAAGTGCCCGCGATGCATCTGCTGAGGCCTGCTCCCGTTCACGCAGGGTCGGTACGGCCGGTTCAGAAAGAGGCGCGGATTGATTCCGGGAGACATGGTTTGCCCGGGAAGTAAAACCGATTTGATTGATGGTGCTTGTAAAAGAATTTACAGGTAACATGATCACCTCCGTCACACACGGTAATCCAATATCAGCCCCATCCGGTTATGAATCCGGCGGACCACATTTTCAAAAGGGTCATGGGTGATGGCACGGCTGTGCACCCGTCCATCGGTTGCAGCCAAGGGCGCCACATCCATCATGACATCGTTGGCCTTCCGGTAAATGCAAAATCTGAAGGGCTG
>JAKSBB010000613.1 GCA_022361315.1 Desulfobacterales bacterium | reverse complement strand
GAAGCCCCAGGGCAGAGGCGGGGGAACGGCTTTTAAACGCCCCCTGGGAGGTGGCCACATAGAGGGTACCGTTCAGTTCTGTGGTTTTCCTCACCTGGCCGGCCAGACCGGAAAATCTGTCGTAAAGGGTAAAAGGAGATGGGTAAAGTACCTGGTTAAGCCCGAAATCCGTGGCGATCCATAACCCGTTGTGGCGGTCCTGGAAAATGCCGTAGACTGTATTTTCTGTCAGGCCGTTCTCCTGCCGGAACCAGGCCTTAAGACGGCCTTCCCGGTCAATGACGATTACCCCCTGGTCCACGGTGCTAACGGCGAATTCGCCGTTGTTTAATCGGGTGGCACTGTATCCCATGTTGCCGATCAAAAAGGGATCTGCTTCGGTTTCAAAGGGGGCCAGCTGCTGCCCGTCAAAGGTGATAAACCCCCTAAAGTAGGTGCCGATGAGAATGGTGTCCGAATCCAGAGGGAGCACCAGATTGATACTGGGCATATTGTAATCGTTTTTGAATATATATCCGCCGTACACATCGGGCTGTTCCTGGAAAATCGGTTCGGCCGTTCGGCCCTGAATTCTGAATATCGTACCGTTCCGGTCACTGGTATAGATGGCACCGTTGGCAGGGAACAATTCGTCAAATTCACTGCCCGAGGGGTTTTCTATAACGATAAAGTCATTGTCCTGCCACAGAAGGACGGCGGTACCCGTGTTGAAAAAGGCGCTGTCGCCAATGCACTCCACCTGGGCCCGTCCGAATGTTCTATGCGCTGCAGGGATTTTATCCAGCAGGGATTCGTAAATGGTGGCCCCGTTTTTTTGGGATAGAAAACCGATGTCACCGGAACCGGCCACAAAGACCCGGCCGCTGTTGCTCACTGCCAGGCTGTATGCGGTATTGTTGTTGGACAGGGGAATGGTGCGCCAGTGGATGCCGTCATATTCGAGGACGCCGTTGACATTGTTCCCGGCAAACAGGACACCCCGATGGTCTTTGACCACGTCGTACACCTGGTTCTGCCCTTTGTAGGAGATGGGCGGATAGGTTTTTAAGAATGATCTGGCGGTCACTTCGGGCAGGGCTTCCGCTGCGCCGCAGACCGAGGTAAATATCATCAGTAAAGCATGAATAACCAGCAGATATCCGGTGGCCGTTCTGCATAGGGTAGAACCGTATGGGAGAGATCCGTTCACGGGAATATTCCTCATCAGTATTGACGGTAATTGAATTTTGTTTTAGAAATTTATATTAACCATCACCCATTTACAATAGTTGTCCCTAAACTTTGAGAGGTGTTCGCAAATGAGACATCCCGTAATGTTGTTTTCGCCCCCGTTATTTTTGGCACTTTGTTTTCTGGTATTCTCTGCGGCAGCGGGACCGGCCGTTTCTGCCGAGATCGGACAGATTAAAAACTTAAGTAACTCCGTCCACATCCTTCGGAACAATACGAAAATTCCAGCGGTTGCCGGAGAGTTGCTCCACCGTGATGATACGGTGCTCACCGGGGAAGACAGCAAGGTGGGCATTACCTTTATCGACAATTCCAGGTTTTCTCTGGGGGCCGACAGCCAGGTGGAATTGTCCCGGTTTAAATTCAACCCCACCACCCAAGAAGGCCAGTTCCATACGACAGTTAAGAAGGGAACATTGGTGGTGGTCAGCGGTAAAATCGCCAAGTTTTCACCCGATGCCATGAAGGTCAGGACACGGACCTCGATGATCAGCGTCCGGGGGACCAAATTTATGGTCAAAGTGACGGATTCCGATTAATCCAATTTACCTATTACGGAGCAACCCCATGCATATCTTTAAAGTTTGTATTTCCCTTTGTGTCGGCCTGCTATTGTTTACCTCCATCTCCTGCTCCACGAAACAGGAGCTGATCGTCCTGGTGAGTGAGGATGACGGCACCACCGTCGTGCTGGCCGTGGATGACGGCGAAAAACAGGTGGTGCTTGACCAGCATCTTTCAGCCGCCGGTATCGATTCCCGGGGGCGGGCCAAAAAAACGGAGGTCTCCAAAGAGGAACTGGAAGAAACCTTTGCCCTGGCCCTGTCTGCCCAGCCCGATCCGCCGGCGTCTTTCCGTCTGAAATTCAAGAGCGACAGTACCGAATTGTCCCCGGAATCGGAAGGGGTTCTGGTTCTCTTATTTGCAGAGGTGGATAAGCGCGGGGGGATCTGCGAGGTGGAAATAACGGGGCACACCGATCGGGTGGGCCCCCTGGAGTATAATGATACGCTTTCTTTGAAACGGGCTGAGGCCATAAAGAAAATGCTTATTGAACGGGGGTTGAAGTCGACGTTCATCCGGGCGGTGGGACGCGGGGAGCGGGAGCCCCTGGTTGAAACCGAAGACGGCGTCAGGGAGTCAGACAACCGCCGTGTGGAGATTCTAGTTCGTTAAAATAGTCCGGTAAGGCCATTCAGGATTTTAAGGTCACCCTGTTCCTGCCGTTTTCCTTGGACAGATACAGGGCTTCGTCCGCCCGGGAGATCATGGCGTCAACCGTGGGGTGGCCGTCATAAAGGGTCACCCCGAAGCTTGCCGTGACCTGTCCCACGGTGTCAAAGCTGTGGGCGGCAATGACCCGGCGAAGATTTTCAGCCAGGTGGAGCAAGCCGTCCCGGTCGGTTTCCGGACAGATGATGAGAAATTCTTCCCCGCCCCAGCGGCCCACGGTATCCACCGTCCTGACGGTGCCAACCAGCAGATCTGCAAAACCGGTCAGCACCTTGTCCCCGACTTGGTGTCCATGGGTATCGTTCACCTGTTTGAAGCGGTCAATGTCGGTCATGATGACCCCGAAGACGTTGCCGTACCGTTTGGACCGCTGGAATTCCTCTTCCAGCACCGTATCCAGCTTCAGCCGGTTGTAAAGGGAGGTGAGTTGGTCTGTTATCGACAGTTTTTCCAGCATCTCGTTCTTTTCCTTTAATTCAACCTGGGCGGCCTGGAGCTGGCCCAGGGCTTTTTCCGTCTTTTCCTTCTGGGCAAAGAGTTTACGGTTCCACCAGAGAATCCATGCCACCACGAGGCCGGCACCGCCTACGGCCTGCCACAGCAACCTGTAATCAATTCGTTCAACCACCTGGACGGAAAACCATTTCTGCTGGGTCAGGGTGTGAAAATCCGCCGGCAGGGACCGGTATCCCTTGTTCAGGACGGTAATGAGTTCCGGCCATTCCCTGGGAGCGATAAAACTGTAATCAATGTTGCCGTAATCCGAAGGGGCCACAATTTTCAACTGCCGCATATCCCCGTGGGTCATCATATAATTGGCCACGGCGATATTGCCCACGTAGGCGTCCACTTTTTTATCGTTGACCATCTGCAGGGCTGTCTTTGTTGTGTCTGCGGGGACAATGTGAATCTCCGGATAATCCCGCTTCAGCCATTTGTTGGTTAAAAATCCCTTTTCAACTGCCACCCGTTTGTTTTGCAGATCAGATGTTTTGCCGATATAGGGGGCTTCCTTATGGGTGATGATCATCATGGGGTAGGATAAAAAGGCGTCTCCGAAGGTGAATCGTTTCGCCCGCTCCTTGCTCTTCACGGAAAAGGCCAGGGTGTCAAATTCGGCACGGTCTCCCGCCACAGTATCATAAGCCGCACGCACGGGCATGTCATTGACAATGAATTCCGGAGTGAACCCTGCAATCTCTGCGATGGCGCTGAGGTAGTCCACGGCGAGCCCGGCAGCTTTTCCGTTTCGCACAAGTTCAAAAGGGGGTCTGTCCGGACGGATGCGGAACCGGATCACCGGATGCTGCTTGATGAAGTTTTTCTCTCCCGGGGTGAGGTCGTTGCCCCCGGTTTCGCCTGCCCCAATCACCACCCATTGGTTGAGGATTCGACGGTGATCCGCCGGGGTAAGGGTGGCGATGGCCTTGTTGAATATATCACGGAGCTGGGGTTCGTCTTTACGGGTGCCGATGCTCAGTTCGAGCACCTTGTTCAGTTTGCCTGATATTTTG
>JAKSBB010000908.1 GCA_022361315.1 Desulfobacterales bacterium | reverse complement strand
TTTTTGTAGATTTGTTGCGGAAATTAAAAAGAAAACCCGACCGGCAGGCACACCGGTCGGGTGAAAAGGTAAGGCCGTCAGCTATCAGGCAATATCGACATTGCTGTCGGTAAATTCAGTAACATCGGTGATGCCTTCAAATTCTGCAAGGAAATGAAGCTCGTCATCTTCAATATGCCCGGAAACATCGGTATCCGCTTCGAAGAAATAAAAGCGGGAATCTACACCGTTGCTGATCAGGAAATGGGTTTCACTGTCATAATCACTAAAGTAGGATAGAGAATTCTCAATGACGGTGGATCTGTCAGACCAGTCAGCGCTTGCCTGGCCCATGACGGCTATAATCTTATAATCCATCGCACTCTCCGGACTGCCACTGCTGGCATAGGTAAATTCGCCAACATATCCATAGGCACTATAGGTAAACCCGGCATTGCTTTCCTCAATATGCAGCAGGTCACTTTGAGAATCACTGAAATCTGTTATAACATCATAGGTACTGCTGTCACCCAGCTTGAACAGATCGCCGTCATCTCCACCTTTCAGGGTATCCACACCGCCGGCACCGCCGGAAATGGTATCATCACCACCGTAGCCTTCAATTAAGTTATCTCCGGAATCCCCCACCAATGAATCATTGCCGTAGTTTGTCCCTCCGGCGCCTTCAATATTAGCGAGATCATCCGTAAACAGAATCGTATAGGCGGAATCATAACCGGAGGCCTCCCCGGCACTCAAATCCACCTCTACATAGGTAGTATCATTCACCCCATCTATCCAGGAATAATCAACCATGTCGCCGGAGCCCCCCAAACCATCCAGGAAATCACCATACGCGGAACCAAAAAAGTGATCGTCCGAACTTGTACCGTCGATATCATCACTGCCGTTATTGGACCCGGACACCTGAAATATATCGGTCAACTCATCGGTATTGCCCCAACCGTCAGCCACGCTACCGGCATCCAGATTCACCACAACGCCGCCGGGGTCATCAAAATACATGACTGCCACCTCTTCACCCGAAGTTCCGGCAATCGTATCCGCCCCGTCATTGCCCCAGATAAACCACACGGTATCGGAACCGCTGTCCTGATCATCGATGGTGATCGAAATTTCGTCTGCGTAGTCTGAAAGGGTGAACCAGTTGATGTCTATCAGCGTATCCGTATCCCCGAAACCATCCACAGCCGATCCGGTGTAGGATCCGGAGCCGTTGTGCGTGTAATCAATATCAACGGAAACACCGCTGCCCCCATCATACCAACTATAGTCTACACTATTGCCGGGGTCGGTGTCGGAAAAGCTACCACCGTCCAGGGTGTCATCTCCCGCCCCCCCGGCCAGGCCTTCAGTGTATCCGGAATGATCTCCCCCAACAATCGAATCATCCCCTTCATCACCACTCAGCCATCGGGTGGTGGTGCTGCCGAGGATGGTATCGTTGCCGTCGGTCCCATACACCTCTTCAATACCCATCAGGGTATCGGTAAACAGATCGTTGCCATCAGTATCTTTCCCGACCCCGTAGTTGCCGGACATGTCAATCATCACCCGGTCAAGATC
>JAKSBB010000283.1 GCA_022361315.1 Desulfobacterales bacterium | reverse complement strand
TTCATCCGTTTGATGCCTTCTTCCCCCAGCATAACCAGACCGCAGCAGGGGGAGCCGGACCAGCCCTTCTGGGGCGCGCTGACCAACACATCCACGCCGATGACTTTCATGTTCACCCAGACCGTGCCGGAAGCGATGCAGTCCAGAACAAAGATACCACCCACCTCGTGGACAGCCTCACTGAGGGCGTTGAGGTAACCGTCCGGCAGGATCATACCGGCGGAGGTTTCCACATGGGGGGCGAACAGCACATCCGGTTTTTCTTCACGGATGGCAGCAACCGCTTTTTCGATGGGGCAGGGGGCCCAGGCTGCCTGGGGACCTTCCTCAACCGGAGCGGCCTTCAGCACAGACCAGGAGGAAGGAATGTCTCCGGCTTCAAAAATTTGGGACCAGCGAAAGCTGAACAAGCCGTTCTGGATCACCATGCATTTTTTACCGCCGGCGAACTGGCGGGCGCAGGCTTCCATGCCGAAGGTGCCGGAGCCGGGGACCACAACAACAGCCTCTGAATTGTAGACTTTGTTTAAAGTGGCGTGGATGTCCCGCATGACACCCTGAAAGGATTGAGACATATGGTTCAGGGACCGGTCGGTGAATACCACTGAGTATTCAAGCAGGCCATCCGGATCAACCTTGGGATAGATATGTGACATAGTGAGTCTCCTTATCTGATGAGTTGTGTTGTTTTGAACGTGTATATCAAAAAACAATCAGAAAAAATACAAAATAATTAAAAAACATATCAAAACGATAGGTGGGATCGACAAAATTCAGGCAGGGACTCCTTGAAAAGCAAATTTCCATCTGATTAAGTGGGGATGAAAAAGGCAGAAACGGTCAAGACGTCATCCCGCACCATCTATATGGTTAGGGGCAGGACGGAATAATCAGCTTTTTAGGGAGAGGGGATAATGGGATATCAGAACAATATAAACCGGGCAACCGCCTTTATCGAAGCCAACCTTCACCGGGATATCCGTGCGGGCGAGGTGGCAGAGGAGGCGGCCTATTCCCTGTTCCACTTCCATCGGATCTTTCTGGCTGCAACGGGGGAGCCCCTGAAGACGTATATAAGGAAGCGAAGGT
>JAKSBB010000841.1 GCA_022361315.1 Desulfobacterales bacterium | reverse complement strand
TTATGGACAGTCTCCGCCATCACCCCGGTCTGAAGCAGGCCGCCGCCTATTATACGGACGGCAACAGGGACAAATCCAGGCTGGCTGTTCTGGACATTTTAAAAACCGATCCGGATATCCGTTTTATATACGCCTGCGCCACAGATGTTGCCCTGGGTGCCATCGATGCATTGAAACAATCCCCCGGCACCGGTCACATCCTGGTAAACGGCTGGGGGGGCGGGTCTACGGAACTTAAAGCAATTCTGGCGGGAGAGATGGATGTCACCGTGATGCGCATCAACGACGACAACGGGGTTGCCATGGCGGAGGCCATCCGTCTGGACCTGGAAAACCGCTCCGACGAAGTTCCTCAGATTTACTCCGGGGAATTTGCCCTTGTGGAAAAGGGTATCAAACCCGCGGCCCTGGACCGGCTGAAACAAACCGCATTCCGATATTCAGGCGTCACCCCATAAATGACTTTTTTCAGACCGAACACACCACGGCCCCACGCCTTTGTCCTCAGTATTTACGTACTGATCGTGCTGATCGGTTTTTCATCTCTGCTTTTATTCTGGTCCTACCAGTCCGGAATCCAGGCATTGGATGATGGACTGGAAGAAGGATTTAAACAGCGCCGCACGGTTTCCGAAATCATTTTTGAGCACCAGATGGCCCTGGTGGATATGGCATTAAAAGAAATCCTGGAAGACCGCCCCCTTCTGGCTGCCGCTTCCGGAAAAGACAGGGATACCACCCGGCAATTGCTGTTGTCGGCCATCGACGACAATACCAGTTTTTACCTGGATATCAGTTTCTTGAATCTGCCGGACACACCGGTCTGGGTGGATGCCAGTTCGTCCTTTTACAATTTTAAACCGGTGTTAAAAGGCCTTGCATCACAACCCCGCAGCAAAGGGGGAATGATCTTTACACCGGATGCCCCGAATCCGTTAACCGTTGCCGTAAAATCCCTGCCCATGGTTCACCCCTCCACTGGTAAGGTATTGGGCCATCTTACCGGCGGATTTGTCCTGAACAACCACATGGCGCTGATGGAACAGATTCAGGTGAAAACCCGGTCAAAGCTGGTTGCGCTGTTCTCAGAGGGCCGTCTGATTGCCGCCAGCGATTCCGTGAGAAACGAAAGCGTCCGGGAACTGACCCAAGCTTACAACACCCTGACCCCCGGGGAACATCTCTCCGGAAAGGGATTGATTGCCGGTGTCCACCCCCTTCGCATCAACGGCTCCGCCACCTCCCTGGAAATCGTGTTTGCCGTCTCCGACACGGCTTACCAGGAGTTGATCCGGTCCTACCAGGTGAAAACCCTGGCCATGTCTGCCCTGGCCATGGTCTTCGCACTGATTTCCGCCTGGGTGATCCGGCGCCTGACCGCCCCGCCTCTCAACAACCTGATGGTTTATGCCGGAGAAATCACCTCCGGTAATATGGACGCCACCTTCAAACCGGGTATGCTCACCGAACTGAACCAGGTGGGACATTCCATGGAAACCATGGTGGAAAGTCTGGCAAATGCCAATACAGAGCTGCTCTACCTGAGAAATTACCTGTCCAACATTATCGATTCCATGCCGTCGGCCCTGGTGGGGATAGACACGGACGGACATGTTACCCAGTGGAACCAGCGGGCTGTGGATATCACAGGCATATCCCAGGAAGAGGCCCTTGGTAGTCCCTTAAGCAAGGTCTTTCCCCGGCTTGCGGGGGAAATGGAACGCATTGAGGTATCCATCCGCCAGAGACGGTCACAGATTCTGCCCAAGAACCCGTTCCGCCGGGGAGATGATATTTTTTACGAAGATATCACCATCTACCCGCTGACGGCCAACGGCGCCGAAGGTGCCGTGATCCGTATTGACGATGTTTCGGATAAGGTGCGCATGGAAGAACGGATGATCCAGTCGGAAAAAATGATGTCCGTGGGAGGACTGGCCGCAGGGATGGCCCATGAGATCAACAACCCCCTGGCAGGTATGATCCAGACCGCTGATACACTGAAAAAGCGCCTGACCACCATTGATCTGCCGGCCAATAAAAAAACAGCAGATGATCTGGGAATATCCATGACGGCGATCCGGGAGTTCATGACGGCCCGCAAGGTGCCCCGGATGCTTGAAACCATACGGACCTCGGGACTGAGGGCTGCAGATATCGTTACGAACATGCTCACCTTTGCCCGGAAGGGGGATTCCGGTATGTTGCTCAACGACCTTGCCCTGCTGATGGACGAAACCCTTTCCCTAGCGGCAAGCGATTATGACCTGAAGAAAAGTTACGACTTCAAGGAAGTTAACATAATCAAGAACTACCACCGGGACATGCCCCAGGTCCCCTGTGAACCGGGAAAAATTCAGCAGGTGTTTCTCAACATCCTCACAAACGGCGCCCAGGCCATGTGCGGGTACAGGGAAACGGCCGGGCCGGAGTATACCCCTGAGTTTTTTATCTCCATCCAGCCGGATATCACAGGCACCATGGTCCGCATTGAAATCGAAGACAACGGGCCGGGCATGGATGAAAAGACCCGGAAACGGGTATTTGAACCCTTTTTCACCACCAAGCCCGAAGGTGAAGGCACAGGTCTTGGCCTATCCGTTTCCTATTTTATCATCAATGAAAACCACAACGGACAATTGAGTGTGTCCTCCACCCCCGGTGCGGGCACCAGCTTTCTTATCACGCTGCCCATGAAACAGAGCAGCGCCCATCCCCCCACGTTTAAGGAGAGTAACCATGGAATATAGAACCGTCCCCAAAACCGGTGACAGACTTTCAGTACTGGGCTTCGGCTGCATGCGCCTGCCCGTGGACACCACCCACGCCATTGACGAACCCAGGGCCATTGCCCAGATCCGCCACACCATAGACAACGGGGTCAACTATTTTGATACGGCCTGGCCTTACCACGGCGGTAAAAGCGAACCCCTGCTGGGCAAAGCGCTGAGGGACGGCTACAGGGAAAAGGTAAAAATTGCCACCAAACTGCCCTCCTGGATGGTGGAAACCCGGGAGCAGATGGACGAATTTCTGAATGCCCAGCTGGGGTTTCTGGAAACATCCGCCATCGACTATTATCTGGTTCACAATCTCAACGGACCGGTGTGGGATAAAATGAAGTCCCTGGGTGTCCTGGACTTTCTGGATAAAGCCAAGGCAGACGGCCGTATCATCAACGCCGGATT
>JAKSBB010001287.1 GCA_022361315.1 Desulfobacterales bacterium | reverse complement strand
GGTCTACGGTGTTATCCAGCTCATCAACTTTGCCCACGGCGAATTCTTTGCCGCCGGCGGCTACGTGGGCGCCATTGCCCTTGGGTATTTTGCCGGGATCGGCTATATGGAAACCCATCCGGTGCTCTGCCTCACAGGCGCCTTTGTGATTTCCATGGCCTATTGCGCCTACCTGGCCATCGGGGTCGAAAAGATCGCTTATAAACCTTTAAGAAAAGCCTCCAGGCTGGCTGCGTTGCTGTCAGCACTGGGTATGTCAATTTTTCTGTCCAACGGCATGATGCTCACCCGGGGCGTGTATGACGCAGTTTACCCCAGCGAATTGTTCCAGGGCGGGTTTGACTTCGGCATGGTGACCATCTCCTATCTCCAGATCACCATCGTCTCTCTTACCGCCACCCTGCTGATCGCATTGAACCTTCTGGTGTTCAAGACCAAGATCGGCATGGCCATGCGGGCCACGGCCCAGGACAAGACCATGTCCGCTTTGGTGGCCATCGGCTCCAACAAGATTATCTCCCTTACCTTTGCCATCGGCGCGGGCCTGGCAGCGGCGGCCGGTATTATGTACGGCCTCTACTACGGATCGGTGAAGTACGACATGGGGTTTGTCCCGGGGATCAAGGCCTTTTCCGCAGCGGTTCTGGGCGGTATCGGTAACATCACCGGTGCCATGATCGGCGGATTGATCATCGGCATGGTGGAGATCTTCGGTGCCGGGTACATCTCCGGCGAGTACAAGGACGTGTTTGCATTCATCATTCTGATTGGTGTGCTTTACTTTAAACCTACTGGAATTATGGGCGAGAATATCGATGATACAAGAGTTTAAGAAAGTCTGGAAACCATATGTGATCGGCATGCTCTGGATGCTGGGCCTGCTCTGGCCCATGCTGGGCGTCCATCCGGACGGCACCCTGACCTTCCAGAAAACCTTTACGGTCTGGAGCTACATCGTGGCCGGGTCCTTTGTCATCCTGCTCGTCTACGTGCTCAATGCCAGCGGGTCGATCTCCTTTATTACCAATCCCGTGTCAAAGGCCACCAGTTCTGCCAAGGCCTCTGCACAGGCCCTGCCTACCTGGGTGTGGATTGTGACGGCCCTGGCCGCCTGCATCGTATTTCCGCAGTTTGCCAGCCGGTACGGCACGGACGTGGCCATTAACGTGCTGCTGTATATCTGCCTCGGCCTCGGTTTGAACGTGGTTGTGGGGCTGGCCGGTATGCTGGATCTCGGCTACATTGCCTTCTACGGGGTGGGGGCGTACAGTTACGCCATCCTGAACACAGTGTACGGTATGAGCTTCTGGATATGCCTGCCCTTTGCCGCTATTTTTGCAACTATTGCCGGCTGTATTGTAGGGTATCCGACCCTGAGAATGCGCGGTGACTACCTGGCCATTGTAACCCTGGGGTTTGGTGAAATCATCCGTCTGATCCTGAACAACTGGATGGAACTCACCAACGGTCCCAACGGTATCCTCGGCATCGACCGGATCCCTTGGTTCAGCTTTGCCTTTGAGACCATGTCCTTTGAAACCATCTGGGTGAAGAAACTGGGGCTGTTCTACTACTTTGCCCTGGGGCTGGCCATCCTGGTCATCATCGGGGTCAACCGGCTGAACTTCTCCCGCGTGGGGCGTGCCTGGGAATCCATCCGTGAGGATGAGACCGCCGCCGAACTCATGGGCGTTAACACCTTTATTTACAAGCTTCTGGCCTATGCCATGGGTGCTTTTTTCGCAGGGCTGGCCGGGGCATTCTTTGCCGCCCGGATGAAATTTGTCTCCCCCGAGAGTTTTACCTTCCTGGAATCGGCCATGGTGCTCTGTATGGTGGTTCTGGGCGGTATGGGGTCAATTCCCGGTATTATCCTCGGTGTTGCCGCGCTCATTGCCCTGCCCGAGGTGTTCCGTGAATTCGAAGCCTACCGGATGCTGGTCTTCGGCTCAACCATGATCATTATGATGCTGTTCCGTCCCGCCGGCCTGATTCCGGCCAAGCGCATGGGCCAGAGATCCGACGATAAGGAGTGATAAGAGATGAGCGACCAACCGATTCTTGAAATGAAAAACGTCCACTCCGGCTACGGCTCCATCAAGGCCCTCAAAGGGGTCTCCATGAAGGTGATGCCCGGCGAGATCGTGGCCATGATCGGCGCCAACGGTGCGGGCAAATCCACGACCCTGATGACCATCTGCAACATTGTCAAGGCAGAACAGGGCGAGGTCTGGTACGAGGGCAAGATGATCAACAAGGTCAACCCGGAAAAGCTCCCCACCATGGGGCTCTGCCAGGTACCTGAAGGCCGCCGCATCTTCCCCCGCCTCTCCGTGGAGGAAAACCTCATCCTCGGCGCCTTCT
>JAKSBB010000652.1 GCA_022361315.1 Desulfobacterales bacterium | reverse complement strand
TGTCCCATTTATTATCCGGGATAATCATATCATCTACGCAGATGGACAGACCACCGAGGGTGGAGTACTTGTACCCGATGTCCTTGAGGCGGTCGGAAAGAATAACCGTTTCCTTGAGTCCGATATTTCTATATGCGTAGTCAATCAGCCTGACGATGGAACCCTTGTCCATGAGCTTGTTCACCAGGGTAAACGGCAGGGTGGAATTGCGCTCATCCACCTTGAAGATGGTGTACTTCTCACCCACCACCCGGACATCGGTAAACTGTTCCTGTTTCAGGCCGTAAAGCTGCTCCACAACGACATCAGACACCTGGAAAATATTTGCAAATTCCTTACGGGTCAGAATACCTGTTTTGCCGCGGGTCTTTTTGATTTCATCATCACTGTACTTGTCCAGCACCGCGTCGAAGTCTTCACCAGCCCTAAGCTCGGCCAAGGCGGCTTCGGCCTCTTCAAGGGTTTCGGTTCTGATCCGGCTCATGTCCAAAAGCACATCACCGGGAATGGTCTCCCAGAGCAAAATACGGCCGGTGGTGGTTTCGTACATCTCGTCATCGATCCGCACCTTAATTTTGGCGTGGAGATCCAGCTCACCCGCGTCAAAGGCGTAGCGTACCTCTTCGATACTGGAGAAGGCGACACCCTCGCCACGCTGGTTGGAAACGGCCCGGGTCATGTAATAGATCCCGAGAACGATATCCTGGGTGGGCACGATAATCGGCTGACCGTTGGCAGGAGACAGGATGTTGTTTGTGGACAGCATCATCACCCTGGCTTCCAGCTGGGATTCCAGGGAGAGCGGCACGTGAACCGCCATCTGGTCACCGTCAAAGTCGGCGTTGAAGGCGGGGCAGACCAGCGGATGTAGCTGAATGGCCTTACCTTCTATAAGTACCGGCTCGAATGCCTGGAAGCCGAGACGATGGAGGGTCGGCGCCCTGTTGAGCATCACCGGGTATTCTTTTACAACCGCCTCAAGTGCATCCCACACCTCGGTTTCCTCACGCTCCACCATCTTTTTGGCGCTTTTGACCGTGGATACCAGGCCTTTCTGCTCCAGAAAGTTGTAGATAAAGGGCTTGAACAGCTCAAGCGCCATTTTCTTGGGGATACCGCACTGATGCAGTCTCAATTCGGAACCAACGGTAATAACGGTACGACCGGAATAATCCACACGTTTACCCAGCAGGTTCTGACGGAAACGGCCCTGCTTACCTTTCAAGGTATCGGAAAGGGACTTCAGGGGACGCTTGTTGGTGCCGGTGACCACACGGCCGTGACGGCCGTTGTCGAAGAGCACATCAACAGCTTCCTGAAGCATCCGCTTTTCGTTACGGACGATAATATCAGGTGCGTTCAGGTCAACCAGCCGTTTCAGACGGTTGTTCCGGTTGAGGACCCTTCTGTACAGATCGTTGAGATCCGAGGTGGCAAACCGACCGCCTTCAAGGGGTACCAGGGGACGGAGATCCGGCGGCAGAATCGGGCAGGCCGTCAGAATCATCCGGGAGGGTTCGAGACCAGAATTCAGGAAAGCGTCAATAACCTTAAGCCGCTTGGCCATTTTCTGCTGCTTGGCCACGGACTTGGTGAGACTGATTTCTTCCTTGAGTTCATCATGGACAGCCTGGAGGTCAATCTCATTGAGAAGCGTCAGAACAGCTTCGGCACCGATACCGGCAACAAAAGCCTCTTCCCCGAAGGTGTCAAGCGCTTCGTAGTATTGATCATCGGACAACAACTGAAGCTTCTTCAGCCCGGTGTCCATAGGATCAATAACCAGATAGGAATCAAAGTAGAGAACCTTTTCCAGATTTTTCAGCGTCAGGTCAAGTACGTTGCCGATTTTAGACGGCAGACTTTTGAGAAACCAGATATGGGACACCGGGGAGGCCAGCTCAATATGAGCCATTCTCTCACGCCTGACCTTGGACTGAATTACCTCAACACCACATTTTTCGCAGACAACCCCACGGTGCTTCATGCGTTTATACTTACCGCAGTTACACTCGTAATCCTTGGTGGGACCGAAAACTTTTGCACAGAACAGACCGTCTCTTTCCGGTTTAAACGTTCTGTAGTTGATGGTTTCCGGTTTTTTTATTTCCCCGTAGGACCATTCACGAATCTGGTCGGAAGATGCCAGGCTGATCTGAACGCCCTGGTAAATCTTAGGATCTTTGGGTTTTGCGAAGAAATCATATATATTGTCCAATGTCTTCTCCTTATTTGCTTCCTTCAATAAGATTTATATCCAGGCCAAGTGCATTCAGCTCTTTCATCAGAACCCTGAAGGATTCAGGCATTCCCGGCTCAAGAACGTTCTGGCCTTTTACAATCTTTTCATACATACGGGTCCGGCCGGTCATATCATCGGACTTCACCGTCAAAAATTCCTGGAGGGCATGGGCGGCCCCATAGGCTTCCATGGCCCAGACCTCCATCTCACCCAGACGCTGACCGCCGAATTGGGCTTTACCGCCCAAGGGCTGCTGGGTCACCAAAGAATAAGGACCAATGGACCGGGCATGGAGCTTATCATCTACTAAATGGTGAAGCTTAAGCATGTACATGGTTCCAACGGTAACCGGTTTGTCAAAGGGCTCACCCGTACGTCCGTCATAAAGAACAGACTGCCCGGAGGCATCCCTTCCACCCAACTCGATCAAGGATTTAATTTCCTCCTCGGTGGCACCGTCAAATACCGGAGTGGCCGTGTGAACCCCATTCTTATACATGGAGGCAAACTTGACCAATTCCGCATCATCCATGGCGTCAATCCGATCCCCCAGAACATCTTCAATGCCGTCGGCCTTCTGCTTGGGCGTCAAAGTAAAGATGCTCTTCACCTTTTCACGCAGGGCATCCAGCTTCTTTTCTTCCAGCATATCGTTGATCTGCTGGCCCAGGCCAAAGGCACCGGCACCCAGATGGATTTCCAGAATCTGTCCAACGTTCATACGGGAGGGAACACCCAGGGGGTTGAGCACCATGTCCACGGGGCGACCATCGGCAAAATAGGGAAGGTCTTCCACACGGAGAATCCGGGAAACAACACCCTTGTTACCATGGCGACCGGCCATCTTATCACCAACGGAGAGTACCCGCTCCATGGCCACGCTGATCT
>JAKSBB010000855.1 GCA_022361315.1 Desulfobacterales bacterium | reverse complement strand
GGGTTTGAACTGGCCCTGGACCAGCGGAACGGAACCTTGCTCAACCGTCGGGTTGAGATGCAGACAGAAGATACGGGATGCACGGCTGAAGGGGGGGCCAATGCAGTTTTAAAAATCATTGCCGATCCAAAATCCGTCGCGATTTTCGGGAGCACCTGCTCCGGTGCTGCGGCGACGGCATCCAAAGCCATGTCCGCAGCCGGCCTTTCAATGGTCTCCGGTAACAATAGTGCCCCCTTCCTGACAGCCGTGGGAAACAAGCGTGCCCCCCACTGGCAAAACGGTTATTTCAGAACAGCTTCCAACGAAGAAGTTTCAGGTAAAGCCGCCGCCCTTTATGCATACAAGGAACTGGGTATCCGGAAAGCGGCAACCATTAATGACGGAGATATATACACAAAGGGACTCACCGACGGATTTATTGCGGCCTTTACGGCCCTTGGCGGTGATATCGTATTGGATACCGAAGTAAATAAAGGGGATAAAGAGATGGAACCGGTGCTCACCGCAGTGATTAACTCCGGTGCGCAACTGCTGTTCTTTCCTCTGTTCCAGCCGGAGGGTAATTATATCCTGCTGAAGGCCCGTGAGATGGATGCATTCAATGATAAGGTGCTCATGAGCGACGGAGCCCTCATCGACCAATCCTTCCTGGATGCCGTGGGACAAAAGGGCAAAGGTATGTATTTTGTCGGTCCTGCAGGTCCGAAAGAAGAAAAAGCCGGCGATCTGCTGGAAAAATACACGGCAAAGTATCACACCTCTCCATCGGTGTTTTATTTTCTTTCCGGATATGATGCGGCAAATATTTTATTCCACGGCATTGAAAAGGCTGCCCTGGCCGGAGAAGACGGTACCCTGCATATCGGGCGGAAGGCACTGCGGGATGCCCTTTACGCCGTCCGTGATTTTCAGGGTGTCACCGGCACCCTTTCCTGTGATGAATTCGGGGACTGCGCCCAGCCCCGCTTCAACGTATTGCAACTGGAAGATGTCGCCGCGGGTCTGTCCGGGTTACGCGCCAATATTAAACTCAGCTATGCACCGGAAGAATAGAAAATGGGGATGTGGAAAGATAAATCCATAACCACCAAGTACGGTATCGGTATCAGCCTTCTTTTTCTGGTGGTGCTCCTGGTGGCCGTGACCGGCTGTATGGCCTTATTTTATGTCCGCACCGTTGAAAACGCCATCGGTGTCAGCCGGGAGATCCAGAATCTGGTTCTCGAAATGGACCGGGGCATGGGGAAATCCAGGCATCTCCATGGCGGTTTTTTTCTGAATTACCCAAGGATCGGACTACAAAAAGCACATGAGATTTATGCCCAGTCTGCTGTACAGGAAATATCCAAGGTGGTTTCCATTAGCGAAAAACTGGGGAAAAATCTGGGGAAGCTTGATACCGGCGATGCCATAAAAACGGCCAATGTGGATTTCAACCTCTATCTTTCTTCGGCCAAACGGTTTGCAGATACCTCCATTGCTTCCTTTGAGCTGGTGACCGAACTGGCCACACCTGAAACCGGGCTTGAAGCACAGCTTGACAGAGAATTGAGTCTGCTGCAGAACGTTACTGATCCCATGCCGGAACTGCTGGGGCCGGTTCATGAGATGGAATACCTGATCGGCACCTATCGTTTGAAGCGCAAGCGGCATATCATGCAGTCGGCACTGAACAAGGGATTTATCCTTGATAACCTTATCCAAGGCAGACCTGACACATCCCCTTCAATGAAAAAGGATGCCCTGGCAGTGTTAAGCCGTATCAAGGAAATTTCAGGACAGATCCTGGATATTGATGCTGCCATTGAAGCAAAATTCAAAGACTTCTTCTTACAGGAACGCATCGTCCGTTCGGTTTCCGATAAACTCATCCATGCGGCAGATCAGGAGGTCCACCACGCCCGGAAGAAGATCAATGTGGCCTACCGCCTGGCCTGGGGGATCATGATCGCCGTCACGCTGACCGGTCTTATCCTGGCCGGATTTACAGCATGGGTTCTCAACACCAATATTACCCAAAGGATCGTCCGCCTGACACGGGTTGCGGAAAAATGGAAAGACGGGAAGCGGGGTGTAAGGGCTCAGGAAGACAACATGGACGAATTGGGCCGGCTCGGCCGGACCTTTAATTTCATGGCCGGCCGCCTCCACCGGATTCTGGATAATCTGGAAGATGAAGTCAGCCGGAGAACCGCAGAACTCAAAGATGCCAACACCAGTTTAAAAAGCGAAATATCTGAACGCAAACAGGCAGAAGACCGGTTTCGCATGGCCGCTGAAGCCACCAGTGATTTGATCTACGAGTGGGATATACAGACGGACACCCTGACCTGGTTCGGCGATATTGATTCCGCCCTTGGATATCCACCCCATCGTTTTCCCCGAACCATTGACGCATGGGTATCCCGGATTCATCCGGATGACATGGACACACTCAAAGATGCCGTAGAGTACCACAGGAGTTCAACCCGGCCCATCAAATACGAATATCGTATCCGGAAACAGGACGGCACCTGGCGAAACTGGTATGACCATGGGGTGCCGGTGCTCACCGATGCCGGAATTCCTCAAAAATGGATCGGCACCTGCACCGATATCACGGAAATGAAGCAACACCAGGCTGAAAAACAAAAACTGGCAGATCAGCTGCGCCAGTCCCAGAAAATGGAAGCCATCGGTACCCTTGCCGGGGGGATTGCCCATGAGTTTAACAATATTCTCGGTATCATCATCGGGAACACCGAACTGGCATTGGATGCCCCTTCCAAGGGGCAGGCCCGGGATGCCTATATAACCGCCGTCCAAAAGGCCAGCTTCAGGGCAAAGGAAATCGTGCACCAGCTTCTGAGTTTTTCAAGAAAAACCGAACAGCAGCAGAAAACCATGGATATCAGTCCGGTGGTGCAGGAAGCCTTGACGCTGATCAGGTCTTCAATTCCATCCAATATTGAGATCCGGAGCCATATACCGGAATCCTGTGATACCATCCAAGCCAATGCCACGCAAATTCATCAGGTCATTATCAATGTCTGTACCAATGCGGCCCATGCCATGGCAGACAAAGGCGGCATTCTCACCGTCAATCTCAGCCGTATCGCCGTCGGGCAGGAAAGAGAAACAGGTTTGGAATCCATGCCGCCGGGAACCTATATAAAAATTGAGATACAGGATACCGGGATCGGGATTAAGCAGAAATACAGGGAGAAAATATTCGACCCGTATTTTACAACAAAAGCAGTTGGAAAAGGCACGGGCATGGGGCTTTCAGTTGTACACGGCATCGTGAAGAACCATAATGGTCATATCTCTGTGGAAAGTCAGGCCGGTAACGGCACCACCATTACGATTTTCTTTCCGGTTGTATCCGGTGAAACTGATGAACAGCCGGTGGGTGAAAAAAAGAAACCACAGGGACAGGAGACCATCCTTTTTGTGGATGATGAAAGTGCCTTGGTTGAAATTGCCCGGGAATCCTTAAAGGGATTGGGGTACAAGGTGGTGGGAAACACCAGCCCGCTTGAGGCCCTGGCAGATTTTGAGAATAGCCCCCATAGGTTTGATCTGGTGATCTCCGATATGACCATGCCGGGGATGAGCGGGGTTACCCTTGCGGAAAAATTGAAAGCCGTCAGGAAGGACATCCCTATTATTATCTGCACGGGGAACAGTGCACAGGTTGATGAAAGAGATGCAAGTGTTCTGGGTATATCGGCCCTGGCCAACAAACCCATTACAATGGGAGAATTGTCAGAGCTGGCAAGGGAGGTCCTGGACCGCTGACCCGGACATCATATTCGCAACTCAGAGAAAATCAAAGAAAAACTGATAGGACACCTGAAGGCAGATCTCGTGTATATCGCTGTCCCAGCCGTAGGCTGCACGTTCGGGGCGATCGGAGGTCACGGAAAGCAATTCCGTGATAATACGGTGCCCTGAGGCCGGATCGAATGTCCAGGCGGCCAGCCAGGACCAGCCGCTTTCATCGTTATTATCGTCCGGGAGATCGTCCCGGTCACTGATGGTAAACCGGTCGAAACGCAGGGTGAGGCGGTGGTGATCCCCAATGGGGCGGGTGAGCAGGGTGTAGAAGGACCAGTAGTCCACATTCACCTGGTCGGCCGGGCCCATGGCCGTATCGCCGGTCATATACTGGGCCAGAAACTCCAGGTCCAGGGGCAGGAAGAGCCGGACGCCGACGCTCAGGAACCGGGTGTCCCATGCGTATTGTTCACCGTCGAAAGCACCGCCGTCTCCATTGTTGTCGTAGTAGAGCAGATGGAGACTGCCATGTGCCATGTGATGGATGTTAAGGCCGGTGTAAAAGCCCGCACGGTCGTCGATTTCATGGAAAGGTTCAACCCAGGGCGCCTGTCTGGAAAGTGCGCCACCCGGTCCGATGGAATTGAGAGCCGGCAGGGGCGTCCTGTCGAACAGGCCGGTTTTCCGGTCATGGAGGCTCCAACCATTCCAGGCCAGATATGTGCCGGCCGGATCATTGGCCATGAAAACCGCACCTAGAACTTCAAAATCCCAGTCTTCCAAATCCAAACCATCGGGACCCACACTGTCGCCGGGGGCCTGCAGGGTGACTTCACCGCCAATGGTACGGACCTCCTGGCCGATCCAGGCGTTGATGGCGGACGGGGTGATGGCATAGGGAGAGGTCCAGGCCCGGCCATGATTTTCCAGGGAGACAGGCGGAAAAAAGAAGCCCAGCCGGGATCTGATCCGCAGGCCTCCTGCATTGGGAAGAGATTTGTAGGCCAGGAAAGCTTCGGTAACGTCCACCGGGGTTTTCTCCTGTTCCGGGTCATATTTCAAGGCCAGATTTCCGGTCCAGGCCCAGCCGAACCTTGCGTTGGCTTCCAGGGAGATTTCTGCCAGGTCCGCCTGGGTGTCGTTGTCCGGGGATGCGGATTTGCTGCCGTAACGGGTCTTGCCCATGCCGCCGTCCAGCCAGGTACGGGTGGTGTCAGAGAGGGTGATGCGGGCATCCATCAGGCCGTGGAGAGTAATATCCTGTGTGGGATCAAAGGCCGGGGCCATAGGTACCAATACCAGAGAAACTCCCAGAAACAGAAAAACGGAAAAAAGTAATCGATTCACGCCTGATCCGGTCCTTTATCCTGGCCCCAGGGAGATTCTGCCAACCAGGTTTCAAGGTCTTCTTTGGGCTGGGGGCGAGAGAAAAAGTACCCCTGTCCCAGATCACAACCATACCCTTTGAGCATATCCATGGATTCCTCGTCTTCCACACCTTCGGCAATTACCGTCAGCCCCAGGTTGTGACCGAGTTCCACAGTAGATCGCACGATAACGGCGTCTTCCGCATCTTTGGCCAGGTCCAGGACAAAGGACTTATCGATTTTGATCTCCTGAATGGGCAGTTTTTTCAGGTAGGCCATGGAGGAATACCCGGTACCGAAATCGTCAATGGAGAGTTTGACCCCCATCTCGTGAAGCTGCTCCAGCATGGACAGGGCCATATCCGGGTCCTGCATCATGGCCCCTTCGGTGATCTCCAGAATGAGCCAGTGCGGCGGCAGGCTGTGCCTTTCCAGCAAATCGGCGACTTTTTCTGTCAATTTGGGGCTGAGCAGATCTTTGGCGGATATGTTAACGGCCACCTTGATCTGATACCCCTTTTGACGCCAGTCCGCGCAGGTAGCCACGGCCGTATTCAGGCTGAAATCGGTGATATGGTGGATATTGCCGGTCTGTTCTGCCAGGGGGATGAAATCATCCGGGGGCATAAATCCGTTTTCCGGATGAATCCATCGGATCAGGGCCTCCACATGGGTAATGCGGCCCTTCTCAAGAGAAACTTTGGGCTGGTAGTGAAGCACGAATTCATTGTTCCTGATACCGGTCC
>JAKSBB010000804.1 GCA_022361315.1 Desulfobacterales bacterium | reverse complement strand
CCGGATCTTTTTTAAGCATATCATCAATCTGATCGCTTTCTTTGGTCTTCATATAGGAATCATACTGGCGGGGATAATATTTTCCCCATTCACTGCTTCTGGACTCCGTCGCAGGGATATCGGCAGTGGAGCTGATAGCCACCGCATTCAGGGCGGTTTGCTCTGCCTTATTCTTGTTGATGGACATCCCCAGATAGATCAGGCCGACAATCGCGAAAGCACAAACAATTGTGATCACTAAGGGTTTTTTCATCTTACTTGTCTCCTTTGGTCAATTTATATAATTCTTTTACCCCGATGTTGTTTGGGGTTGATGTCAGGCTACGGGTGGATCCATGGGGGGTCATCCTGTGGCATTCCCAGCATTTCCGGTCATCCATGGGGCTTTTCCGGTTAATGCTTGCACTCGCCATCATATTGGAGACCAGTTCACTGTGACATGAAATACAGTTTTTCTGCACTCTTTCGGCGGCGTTATCACTGATCCGGACATTGTTGGGATAGGTTCTCAGGGTCATGGCCACGGAATGGTTGAAGCCGTCCCGGCTTTTGGCGATCATTTTATCAACAAAGGAATCCCTGGGCAGGTGGCAGTCTACGCAGGTGGCCCTGTCCCTGTGGGAACTATGCTGCCAGGTGGCGTACTGGGGATTCATCACGTGGCAGTTGATACATACCTTGGGGTCTTCGGAGAGGTATGAAATCATGTTGGAAGCATTCCCTACATATGCTGAAAGACCGATCAGGATGATGACAGATCCCAGAGCAATGTATTTCATCAGGTTGTCTGTTTTCATACGTGTCCTTTCGTTCGGAGGCCATGCCTTTTACTTTTGCCGGGTATGAGCCGGGCCGTTTTATTTATCACTTTGATTCCAATAATGACTGGTTATATCAGATTCGCATGTAACGAGGGGGTAAAAGGATGTAACAAAGATGTTAAATTTTACCGGACATCCACCAAACACCCGCTTCTAGAATAAATTTAATTCTATTCTGACTTCAGCTTTTTCCACCGGTACCGGAAGGTATGGTGGTTCATGTTGAGCAGCTTGGCAGCCTGGCTCTCATTGCCTCCGGCTTTCTCCACGGCAAGGGCCATATACCTGCGCTCAATACCGGTGAGCAGATCCATGAGATGGAGGCCCTCCTCCGGAATCCTGACGTTAGGAGTTTGCAGCCCCGGAACACCGGCCTCAGATACGATGTCATCTGCAGAGGTCACCGTCCCGGAACCGGCACCAAGATGAACACCTGTACCCAGTCCTAAATCCGACATGGATACCAGATCCGTACGGGCCACCAGGGCACTGCGCTCCACGATATTTCTTAACTCTCTCACATTGCCGGTAAAATTATGGGAGAGCAACAAGGCTTCCGCCTCACTGGAAAACCCCTTGAGGTCTTTTTCGAATTTCCGGCTGAATTCGTAAAGGAAATGCTTGGCCAGGGGCAGGATGTCATCCGGACGCTGGTTGAGGGACGGAATATCGGCCCTTACCACGCAGAGTCTGAAGTAAAGGTCTTTTCGGAATTTATCCCGGTCCACCAGTTCTTCCAGATTTTTATTGGTGGCGGAAACCACCCGTGTCTGCACGGTCTGTTTCCGGGTACCGCCCACTTTATAGAACTCCCCGCTTTCAAGGAACCGCAGCAGTTTAGCCTGGCCGGCCAGGCTCAGATCCGCCACCTCATCCAGGAACAACGTCCCTTTATCCGCCTCCTCGATAAACCCTTTTTTCCCCTGGGGGCGGGCACCGGAAAAGGCGCCGGATTCATAGCCGAACAGCTCGGACTCAATCAACTCTTCGGGGAAGGCGGAGCAGTTCACCGCCACGAACGGCCCCTGGAACACCGGACTTCTGGCATGGATGGCTTTGGCAATCAACTCTTTGCCGGTACCGGTTTCCCCAAGAATCATAATGGGGGTATCCGGGCTTTTGGACACCATGTTGATGAAATCCATCACGTTTTCGATATTTTTGCTCTCCCCGATAAAACAGGGCTCATTCTCTTTCAGGTATTTTTCCTGAAGCAGTTTGACTTCCTTCACCAGGGCGATGGATGCAGCCGCCTTCTGGATGGTCAGTTCGAGGATATCCGGATTGATGGGTTTCAGTATAAAATCAAAGGCGCCGTTTTTCATGGAACGGATGACCATGGAGATATCTTCGTAGGCCGTGATCATGATCACCGGTACATCCGGGTGGACGGTTTTCAACTTTTCCAGGGCTTCGATCCCGCT
>JAKSBB010000005.1 GCA_022361315.1 Desulfobacterales bacterium | reverse complement strand
TGCTATTGATAATCCTGAGCCTGAGTCCCAGGGGTGAGGCTTTTGTCCCGCAAACGCCTCACCTTTTGCATTTGGTGGTTCAAAAAATTAAAACCCCGACCGGGATGGTGGTGTACCAGACCCGGCAGATTGCAACTGATGAGGGACTAGACGCCTCCGAACCTGTTACGGAACGGTTGACCTATGCATTCCCGTCAGGCCTGAGGGCCGATATCTCATCGGAAAACAGCACGGCGTTCACCCTGCAGTCCGGTCACAGATTTGTCCGGGTGGAAAACGGCAGGGTGGCGGCAACCGTTCGGCCCATTGCCGATTTCTATACAGACCCCATGCTCCTCCGGGATTATGCCATGATGGCTGCACAATTGGCTGCCGTGGGGATTGATACGGAAAAAGTGACTTTCCAGCGTCTTGACGGGGGGATCTGCTTTTTTGTGGGGCAGCCCGCAGGCGACCGGGAGCCCGATTCCGGTTTCTGGGTGGATAAAGACACATTTTTTCCGGTGCGGTATAAGGTCAGTAAATCTGGCCGGACAGTGGATGTTCGATATCGTAACTGGCAGCGGGTGTCCCGGACCTGGTATCCCATGGACATCTCCATTCAGGTGAACGGTCAACCCTTTGCGGATATCCGCGTCAGCCGGTTTGAGCTTAAACCCGGCTTCTCTGCCGACCGGTTTGATGTGGCTGAAGTGCTTTCAACTTATCCTGTTCAGGATGGGGTGACCGATGACAAAGGGGTTCGCGGACAGATCGACGGGCTGGATAAAGAAATAGATGACTTTAGTAAATTGTTTGACCAATAATAAATGAAGTGGGGGATTGATGGCTGAAAACTCAAAATACATTTTTGTCACAGGCGGGGTGTTATCATCTTTGGGCAAGGGGCTGGCATCTGCAGCCATCGGCATGCTGCTGGAAAGCAGGGGATTGTCGGTGACCATCCAGAAGCTGGATCCTTACATCAATGTTGATCCCGGCACCATGAATCCCTTTCAGCACGGCGAAGTTTTTGTGACGGACGACGGTGCTGAAACCGATCTGGATCTGGGGCATTACGAACGGTTCACCAATGCGAAGCTGGGGAAAAATAATAATTTTACCACCGGTAAGATCTATGACCAGGTGATTTCCAAAGAGCGCCGGGGGGAATATCTGGGTGGGACAGTTCAGGTGATTCCTCATATCACGGATGAAATCAAGCAGGCCATATCCCTGGTCTCCAACGGGACCGACGTGGTGATTGTTGAAATCGGCGGTACCATCGGTGATATTGAATCCCTGCCTTTTTTGGAAGCAATCCGGCAATTCAAGGCGGATGCCGGGTCTTCAAACGTGATTTACATCCACCTGACGCTGGTGCCCTATATTAAAACTGCCTGCGAGGTGAAAACCAAACCCACCCAGCACAGTGTAAAAGAGTTGAGAAGTATCGGTATCCAGCCGGATATCCTGCTTTGTCGTACGGAGAGCTTCCTGTCCCAGGATATTAAGAAGAAGATCGCCCTGTTCTGTAATGTGGATACCGATGCGGTGTTCACGGCGAAGGATGTAGACTGCATCTATGATGTTCCCCTGGTATATAATAAGGAAGGTCTGGGAGACAAGATTCTCAAGAAACTGAATATCTGGGCCCGTGCCCCCCGTCTGGATGATTGGCGGGAGATGGTTGAGCGGCTCCGCAATCCGCGGCAGGAAGTGAATATCGCCATTGTGGGCAAATATGTGGACCTGACTGAAAGCTACAAGAGTCTGAATGAGGCGCTGACCCACGGTGGTACTGCCAATGATGCCAAGGTGAACCTGCAGTTTGTGGATTCCACGACCCTGAACAAGGATAATGTGGCAGAAGTCCTGTCCCAGAGTGACGGTGTTCTGGTGCCCGGCGGATTCGGTTCCAGAGGCATTGAAGGGAAAATTCTGGCTGCCAAGTATGCCCGTGAAAAGAAGGTGCCGTTCTTCGGCATCTGTCTGGGGATGCAGATGGCCGTGATCGAGGTGGCCCGTCATTTAGCCGGTATGGAAGATGCCAATTCCGAAGAGTTTGATCCCTATACACCCTATCCTGTGATTTACCTGATGAAGGAGTGGATAGACGAGCAGACCGGAAAAGTTGAAAAGCGTGACGAGTCTTCGGATAAAGGCGGTACCATGCGTCTGGGCGCCTATCCCTGTCGGCTGGAGGCGGATACCTTTGCCATGAATGCCTATAAGGCAGAGGATATTTCAGAACGCCATCGCCACCGTTTTGAGTTCAACAATGAATTCAAGGAACGTCTCATCGAGGCCGGTCTTGTGGTCAGCGGGTCTTCTCCGGACCATGATCTGGTTGAGGTGGTGGAGTTGAAGGATCATCCCTGGTACCTGGGCTGTCAGTTCCATCCGGAGTTTAAATCCAAGCCCATGACGCCCCACCCGCTGTTCCGGGAGTTTATCCGGGCGTCGTTGAAAAACAAGAAGTAGGGTTCACGCTGTGTTATGGTAGAATCGCCTGTTCACATCCCCTGTGGTGATATTGAGCTAGAGGGGATGGTGCAAATGGTTGCCGGGAGCAAGAAGGGGGTGGTGGTTACCCATCCTCACCCCCTGTACGGCGGCAATATGAACAATCCCGTGGTCAGACAGGTGTCAGATAGTTTCTATAAAAATAATTTTTCAACCCTGAGATTTAACTTCCGGGGAACCGGATTGAGTTCAGGGGGCTTCGAAGATGGGGCAGGTGAACAGGATGATGTTCACGCTGCCCTTGATTTTTTAAGAGGCCAGGGTGTTTCCTTTCTCTTTTTGGCCGGGTATTCCTTTGGTGCCTGGGTCAATGCCCAGGCAGTGTCTTCCGGGATTGCGGTTGACGGTCATATCATGGTTTCTCCACCGCCGGATCAGATCCGGCATTTGATGGATAAACTTGAAATCAATCCTGAATTTTGTGTGTTGAACGGGTGTGATCATTTCTACGCAGCAGCTGCCCTTGATGATTTAGGGCAATGTATCCATTCCTATTTGAATTCATAAGTACTTCTTCC
>JAKSBB010000228.1 GCA_022361315.1 Desulfobacterales bacterium | reverse complement strand
GACGTCGAGTACGGCGACGGCGATGCCGTGAGCGAAACGGGCGTCGGTGCGAAGCAGCCTTGCCCGAACGTCTCGTGCGCAGCTGCGAGAGCTGCCTGCTGGTGGTAGCCGACACCGTTGTAGGTGAAGTGCACGCAGAGGCCATGCAGATCGAACGCACCGGCTATGGCGCAGGCGATCGCGACGATCCCGGCATCGCCAATCTCCTGCGACTCCAACTCGGATCGCGCATCGAACTGTGATGTCACCAATGCGTTCCACATGAAAAGAACACAGCCCACCGAGACGGCGGGCTGGTTCCTTCCCACGTGCTGGATAGTCCCCATCACACACGATTCACTAAAGCAACGGCCAAAAACGACCAATCGTCGCGGTTCGGCGCGCAAAAAAACGCAACGAACCACTCGGAACGGCACTCGCCACTTTCCCAACCCTGCAGTCGGCTTCCCAAGGGTCAGCAGAAACGGCCCAGAAAACGGGCCCGCAAACACGATCCCGCCAAGAAAAAAGCGAGTCGATTCTCGACTCACTTCCCACCCCATCTACTCGAAATATGCAACCTGAAAACGCCCCGGTCAAAATTAATCTGACGAGGCTTTTCCATCCAAACTCATTCTGACGCGATGCACGCGGTGCCCCCGACGCGCCAGAAGCGCCACACCCGCGATCAGCATCCACAAACCCAACTCCGGCTCGGGTACAACCGCATTGGTGCCCGATCCGCCGCCCGGGTCGAGCGCGGGATTGGTCATTCCGAAGTTGAGCGTCATGATCGCGAGGTCCGACGGGTTGACCAAACCGTCGCCGTTGAAGTCGCCCTCCGACCACCCGCCGGATTCGAGGAAGTTGATGGTGAGCAGCGCCAGGTCGGAGGAGTTGACCATCTGATCCAGGTCGGCGTCGCCGGCCAACCGCGGCACCCATCGCATCAGCGGGTCGCCGATCGCCGTGTTCACGTAGGAAAGCTGCGTTGTGGAAAACGCGAACGCCTCGGCGAACGTGTACCCAGCCAGCATGTACTCGAAGAACAGGTCTTCGTTGGTCACGTTGGCCGGCCCGTCGCCGCCCTCCCACACCTGCCCCAGCGCCGCGGTGCCGCCGATCTCGATCCACTCGGCGATCAGCGCCTGGTATTGGCTGTTCAACGGATTGAACGTGCTGGCGTTATAGCTCTCGTACGAGGCGAACACGGCGCCGTTGGCGAGGTTCAGGTTGAGCTGGTTGTGGACATAACCGCCGCTCAACCCTCCGGCCCCGTCGTTCGTGCCCATGGACACGTACCCCAGCACGTCGCCGGCCGACTGCGTGATCGCCACATCGGTATTGTTGTACTTGTGGGCTACGCCCGCCTCGGACAACTCGAAAGACAGCGACGCCATGCGCGTGCTGATCGGCTCGGGGTCGCTATCGACAATGAAATCGCGATCGGGCGGGTCGACCACGGCCATGTACGCCCGATCGATCATCGCCTTCACATCGTCCACCGAGAACGCGTCCAGCCGCGTCGAAAGACGGATCCGATCCAACGCCACCTTGTTCGGATCGTCGTGCCGGAACGGATCCGACGCGCCGTAGTAGGGGTTGTAACCCTGGTGATCACTGCCCCACAACGGAATCAGTGCGCTGTCACCGAGGATATACGCCTGGTCACCCATCTGTTCGTAAGACGAGATGCGATCGATCCGCATCAATTCGCTCTCGAGACTGGAATACGGCTGCCACTGCGTGGCGTCGATCGTGGGCCAATTGATGATGGGGTGGCTGCCGCGCCAACCGGTGTAGCTGCCGGGATTGGATTGCTCGACTTGGATGTGAAGCGGCAGCCCCTTGGTGGTGACGATAACATCGATGTCACTGTTAAGTGCGGCCAGCACCTGGGGGCGAAGGACGTTGAGGTAGTCGTCAGCTGTGATCTGTTCATCGAGCGCGTCGATACCGGTCAAGCCCAGCGTCTGAACACCGGGGTGGGCCTGCGCGTAGTAATTGGTGATCTCGGTGCCCGCGGGGCTATTGATGTTGTAGACAACCAGAACGTTTTCGGGTGAGATGGCCCAGGCGGCACGGCTCAACAGAATCGACGCGACAATCGCAAAGATGATCGCGAACGGACACCCCCGCAGCAGCGTGTTCTGTCGAGCTAACAATGCCGTGACCTTTTTCGTCGAACACAACAAACCGATTCACGGTTTCTCGACTCTCCACACATCGACTCGCCACTCACCCACCAGGCATCCGTTTCCTGTCAGGCTCACCAGGGACCGTGCGTTTCGTCATCCTTCCCGCCCCCATATCGGGATCACGGCTGCTGAGATTCAGACCTTTTCGTGACG
>JAKSBB010001141.1 GCA_022361315.1 Desulfobacterales bacterium | reverse complement strand
GTTGTGGATGTCATGGGCAGGGAGCTGAAAATCTTTCTTACCGAGCAGGTCCGGCCCAAAGGCAAAACCATCTATGCCCTCAGGGGATCACTGGACGATCAGTCCCTGAAAAAAAAGGGATTTATTTTCGATCCGGAAGTGGCCGGGTATTACCGCCACCTCTCTGTGGCAAATATCCGGAATATGCTCCGGCTGGTCATTCATCGCCACCTGGATAGTTCCGTATCATACGGTCCGGTGGCGCAGCGCCCCAATACAGGGCTTTACCATCCGGACGCGCCGGCACTTTTCACCCGGGCTGAAGATTATCTGGCCTGGTACACGGCCCGTGAGGGATACCGGGCAGATTTTCCCCGGATCGGATTCCTCTTCTTCTCCTCTTTTCTCACCGAAGGTCAGCAGGAGCCCATGGACGAGATCATCCGCCGGCTTGAGACGGAAGGATTCAACGTAATTCCCTGTTTCGGCAGGGAACAGCAGATCGTGACCTCGCTGCTCACCGACGTCGGGGGCCACGCCAGAGTGGATATGCTTCTGGCCTTTTCCTTCAAGTTTTACAACGCCCTGACCCCGGCCCTGGCAGCGGCGATGCAAAAGCTGGGCGTTCCCATTTTCAGCGCCATCAGTCTGTATGGAAGTACATTGGATGACTGGCGGAAAAGTCCGGTGGGCATTGAAAAGACGGCAGTGGCTTGGTCCCTCGCCGTCCCGGAGATCTCCGGCCTCATCGAACCTACGGTGCTGGCGGCCAAGGAGAAAATCATAGATATAGACACCGGTAAAACCTATTTCCTGAACCGCACCGTTCCGGAAAATCTGGACCGGCTGATTCCCCGGCTGAAAAACTGGATTCGTCTCCAGCGCAAACCCAACAGCGATAAACGGGTGGCCCTGATCTTTTACAACCACCACCAGGGCAAGCAGAACATCGGTGCCTCATATCTCAACGTCTTCCGGAGCATGGAATCCATCCTCGCCGCCATGGCAGGAGACGGCTATACCACAGGCAAGCCCCTTTCAGAAGCGGAGATCAAGGAATTGGTGCTGGCATCGGCCCGGAACATCGGGTCCTGGGCCCCCGGTGAACTGGACAAGCTCATGGAAAGCGGCCGGGTGGTCCGACTGCCCGTGGCGGAATATGCAGGCTGGTTCGCGGAACTGCCCGAGGATTTCAAACGGGATGTCCTGAACCAGTGGGGGCCGCCGGAAGATGCCAAAATCATGCGGGATGGTGACGATCTCATCATCCCTGCGGTGCAGATGGAAAACATCGTCATCCTTCCCGAACCGGCCAGGGGCTGGGGGGACGACCCCATGAAGCTGATGCACGACACCACCCTGTTCACCCACCACCAGTACCTTGCGGTGTATCTCTGGATTCAGAAATCTTTCAAGGCAGACGCCATGATTCATCTGGGCACCCATTCCACCTATGAGTGGACCCCGGGAAAACAGGCCGGACTCTCCCCCTCCTGCCCGCCGGAGGTGCTGATAACGGATGTGCCCAATATTTATCCCTACATCGTGGATAATGTGGGGGAAGGTATCCAGGCCAAACGCCGGGGCCGGGGTGTCATGGTTTCCCATTTGACCCCGGTGCTCCGGCAGTCGGATCTCAGCAACGAGTACAGCCGGATGGCGGCACTCATCAACGAGATTGAACGGGCCGGATCCCGGGGCAGTGTTACGGTGGAAGAGAAGGTGAAAGAGTTGATGCAACTGGCGGGGACCACCGGTGTCCTGGCGGATATTAAGGAAAGTGATTTCGGCCAGACCCATGGAGAAATGCACAAGGCCGAACCCTCCGGCCATATTCACGACACAGCGGCAGATAAAGTGGATTCCGGAGATGCCTTCTCTTTGATCATCGACGGTGAACAGGATGAACTCATCCATCTCCTTGGCCACTACCTGGAAGAGGTCAAATCCACCATGATTCCCTTCGGTATGCATACCTTCGGCCGTTCCCCCCAGCCGGAAGCTGTGGCGGAAATGACCGGTGCCATGAATCGGTGGAACCCGGAAATCAGCCGGGAAAAGGCGGCGGATGATCTGGCCCGGTCCGGTCCCAACGAGATCGCGGGGCTCCTTGCCGGTCTTTCAGGGCGCTACGTGCCACCGGGACAGGGTAACGACCCCCTGAGAAATCCGGAAGCCCTGCCCACGGGGCGCAACTTCTACGGGTTTAACCCGGGTAAACTGCCCAGCCCGGCAGCCTGGGAACTGGGTAGAAAAGCCGCACAGGAGATCATTGACAATCATATCATCAAGCACGGCAGCTACCCGCAAAAGGTGGCGGTGGTGCTTTGGGCCACGGAGACCCTGCGCAACGAAGGGATCAACGAGTCCACCATTCTCACCCTGATCGGTGTGACACCCAGGTGGTCGAAAACCGGTCGCATTCTCGGGCTGGAAGTGATCCCCGGTAAGGTCCTGGGGCGGCCCCGGATTGATGTGATGGTCAATGCATCGGGTCTTTACCGGGATATGTTTCCGGACAAGATGGAATACATCGACCGGGCCATCCGTATGGCAGGCAAACAGACCGATGTGGAAAACCTCATCGCCCGCCATAACAGCGAGATCAAATCCCGGCTGATCCGGGAGGGTATGGATCCGGAGAAGGCCGATGAGATGTCCCGGTTCCGCGTTTTTTCCGAAACGCCCGGGGCATACGGCACCGGCGTGGGGGATATGGCTTCGGGGTCGTCCAAGTGGGACAACCCGGACCAGGTGGTAGACGTATTTGAGAACCGGCTGGGCTACGCCTTCGGCAAGGACCGTTGGGGGGTGTCGGCCAGGGATACCCTGAAGGCGAACCTTTCCGGTGTGGATGTCACCGTTCACTCCAGATCATCCAACGTTTACGGTCTACTGGACAACGACGATGTGTTCCAGTACCTGGGCGGCCTTTCCATGGCGGTCCGAAAGGAATCCGGCAACGCACCGGAGACCCTGATCACCCGGCAGCAGAAGAAGAACAGATTGAACGTTGAGGATGTGGGGCTGTCCATCGGCCGGGAGATGAGAACCCGGTATCTCAACCCCAAATGGATAGAGGGGATGAAATCCGAGGATTATGCCGGGGCAAAGGCCATGTCCGATTTCGCGGAATATCTCTGGGGATGGGACATGACCAATCCGGACAAGGTGGATGAGGCCAAGTGGCAGCAGACCTACGAGGTGTATGTCCAGGACAAGTACGGCCTGGAACTGAAAGAATTTTTCGACAAGGCCTCTCCCTGGGCCTACCAATCGCTTACCGGACGGATGCTGGAAACCCGCCGCAAGGGGTATTGGGAGGCGGATCAGAAAACCGTGGAAACCCTGGCGGCGGAATATGCCAAAAGCGTAATCACCCGGGGGGTGGCCTGTTGCGACCACACCTGCAACAATCCCCTGCTCAACCAGATGGTGGTTTCGATTCTCTCCATTCCCGGGGTGTTGAGCCCGGAGCTGGTGGAACAGTTTAAACTGGCCGTGG
>JAKSBB010000199.1 GCA_022361315.1 Desulfobacterales bacterium | reverse complement strand
TCTTCTTGTGAACCGGCCGTTTCGGGGCGTTTCCGGTGCTTTGCTCAGCCGGTTTACCCCTGAGGGGGATGTCTGCCTTCCCGGCGGTACACTGAAGATTTATCCGGATCCGGACAATGGTCCGGTGGCAGAGGTTCTGGCAGAACACCCGGACAGGTTCCTGGGATGGGTATTTGTCAATCCGAAAGGAAACAAGGATCCACTGAAGGAAATGGACATATGGATGGATCATCCCGGGTTTATCGGGGTCAAGGCGCATCCCTTCTGGCATCGCTATGCGCCGAAGGCGTTAATACCGGTGGCGGAAAAAGCCGCCGAAAAGGGCATGCCCCTGCTGATCCATCCGGGGTTCGGAGTCCATGGTGATTTTCTCCCCCTGGCCGATGAACTCCCTGAACTGAAGCTGATTCTGGCACATGCCGGTTTTCCCTGTTACGGGGATACATGGGAGATAATAAAGCGACGGCCCAACATCTATGTGGATCTGTCTGCGGATGCCTATGTGGATGACAAAGTGACACGCAATGCCGTAGAGGCATTGGGGTCTGACCGCTGTCTCTTTGGTTCGGACGGGCCTTTTGGTGCGGTGGATGCGGATGGTCTGTTTGACAATGGCTTTATTAAACGCCGGCTGGAAGGTTTATTTTCTGACCGGCTGGTGAGGGAAACTATTCTGGGGGGTAATTTCCAGAGTTTGATTTCCTGATTCGTCATAAAGGGCATCCCCGGGCCGAAAGACCCGGGGATGTTGGGAGGGAGGTCCGGGCGGCGGTACCGCCCGGTATGGCTTTGCAGGTTGATTGGGTGGTTTAGTTCACCGTGATCTGTTTAACCTTTTCGGTCACCGTATCCTTTCTCAGGGATACCTTGAGGATACCGTCGGTGTATTCCGCAGTGATCTCATCGGTGAGGATATCGTCCGAGAGGGTAAAGGCCCGTTTGAAGCTGCCGTAGCGTCTCTCCCGGCGATAGTAATTCTCTTTTTTCTCTTCATTCTCCACCTTGCGTTCACCGGCGATGGTGAGGACGCGGTCTTCGATATTTACCGTGATGTCTTCTTTTTTCATGCCGGGAAGCTCAACATTCAGGTCTACGGTATCGTCATTGCTCACAATGTCCACGGCAGGAGTCCAGCCGCCCG
>JAKSBB010000417.1 GCA_022361315.1 Desulfobacterales bacterium | reverse complement strand
TGTCCCCTTGTGGATGTCTTGCCCATGCCGGAGCCCGGGCCTCTGCCCACGCGTTTACGTTTTTTGCGGCTTCCGGGTGCAGGAGCCAGGTCATGAAGCTGCATCTTACACCTCCTCTACTTTCACCAGGTGTGAAACTTTTTTGATCTGTCCAAGAATCACGGGGGTTTTGTCATGCTCAACGGTGTGATGCATCCGTTTGATACCAAGGGAACGGACAATTCGTCCGTGCCTGGCAGGCCGCCCGATGGTGCTTTTAATCTGTGTAATCTTGATTTTATCCGCCATTTTCGACCTCTTTAAATTTCCTCGGGTTTCAGTCCCCGCCGTTTGGCGACTTCCTCTCGGGTGCAAAGGGACTGCAGACCGGCCATGGTGGCCCGCACAATATTATGGGTGTTGTGAGTGCCGATACATTTGGTCAGGATATCGGTTACACCGGCTGCCTCAAGGACCGCGCGGATGCCGCCTCCTGCAATAAGACCGGTACCCGGGGAAGCGGGTTTTAAAAGAACCCGGCCCGCTCCGGCCTTGCCGACAACCTCAAAGGGAACCGTACCGTTGAGCAGTGCCACCTTGACCATGTTGCGTTTGGCCTTTTCCATGCCTTTTTTGATGGCTTCGGGAACTTCTGTGGCTTTGCCCAGTCCGTAACCAACTGTACCTTCACCGTCGCCAACCACTACCAGGGCGGAAAAGGAGAAGTTCCTGCCGCCTTTTACAACCTTTGCAACGCGGTTGATGCGGACGACCTTATCAATTAAACCAGTATCTTCCATCTGCTGTTGTTGTCTTGCCAAGGGTGTTCCTCCTTAATTAGAATTCAAGACCGGCTTCACGGGCACCGTCTGAAAGCGCTTTAATACGTCCGTGGTAAAGAAAGCCGTTCCGGTCGAGAACCACTTTTTTAACGCCCTTGTCCAGGGCTCTTTTGCCGATAAGAGTGCCAACCGCCTTTGCAACGTCCTGCTTTTTACCTTCCACAGGGGCATCCTTGTACTCGGGATCGAGGGTGGATGCGGATGCAAGGGTTTCTCCCTTGGTGTCGTCGATGACCTGGGCGTAGATGTGTTTGGCGCTTCTGAATACGCTCAGTCTCGGGCGATCCTGACTGCCGAAAATATTCTTTCTGATACGTTTTTTTCTTTTAAGCCTGGCTTTAAGCCTTGGTGATGTATTTGCCATAATCTATATATCCCACCTATTAATCTTTACCAGCAGTCTTACCTGCTTTTCTGATGATTCTTTCGTCAGCATACATGATGCCTTTGCCCTTGTAAGGCTCGGGAGGTCTTAGATCTCTGATGTTTGCTGCGGCCTGGCCCAAAAGCTCTTTATCAATACTGGTCAGGGTAACTTCCACGTTCTTATCCACTGCGGCGGCAACGCCTTCGGGAAGTGCAAATTCCACCGGATTGGAGTAACCGACGTTCAGCACCAGGCTTTTGCCCTTGGCTTCTGCGCGGTAACCAATACCGGAAAGTACCAGTTTCTTTTCATAACCTTCGGTAACGCCGTGAACCATGTTGAAGATCAGAGATCTGAACAGGCCCTGGAGCGCTACTTTTTTCTTACTGGATGTGTCAGTGCTTACACTGAGAACATTGTCGTTGATTTCAACGTTGACTGCCGGGTGCAGTTTACG
>JAKSBB010000993.1 GCA_022361315.1 Desulfobacterales bacterium | reverse complement strand
TCGGGATGAAATGCCAGACGATCCAGATAGGTGATGCGGTTGCCGGCGAATGCCTTTCTCACCGCGGCATAGGCCGGGTCTGTTTCAAAGGCGGCCGGCAGCAGAATTTCTCCGGGATCCAGTTTCAGGGCTTCGTCAATCAGGGCGGCGGGCAGGGCGCCGGAACGTCGCGGGACCTCACAGACCCGGAAGGTGCCGGTGGAAATATCCAGACAGGCAAGACCGGCTGCGTCTTTTACCCTGGCAATGGCCACCAGGAAATTGTTAGAGCCCCTGTCCAGAAGGGATTCGTTCAGAATCATCCCCGGGGTGATCACACGGACCACCTCCCTGCGCACCAGGCCTTTGGCTTCGGCCGGATCTTCCACCTGTTCGCATACCGCTACCTTGCAGCCGTGTTCAATGAGTTTGGCTATATAAGTGTCGGCGGCCTTATAGGGTACCCCGCACATGGGGATGGGGTCTTTGTCGTTCTTATTCCGGGAGGTCAGGGCGATTTCGAGGATGCCGGCGGCTTCCACCGCATCATCATGGAACATCTCATAGAAGTCCCCCATCCGGTAGAAGAGTATGGCATCCGCGTAAGTCTCTTTGATGGCCAGGTACTGGGCCATCATGGGCGTTTGTTTCTTTTTGGTCATGGATGATCAGGACGTGGGGCCTTAACCTTCTTTCTTTTCCGGTGTCTCTTGGGGGGCCGCTTCCTCAGCATCCACTGCTTCTGTGTCAGCTGCAGCAGCTTCTTCAGAAGGTTCCTCTTCTGCCTGTTTTTCTTCGGCAGTCTCTTCAACACCCTCTTCAACCGTTTCGCCATCAGCGGAATCGCCTGCCCCGGAAGCGTCTTCAGCTATACTGTCCTGAGGTGTCTCTTCGGCAGGTGTCTCGTCCGTTGTATCCCCTGCTGCCCCTTCCTCATTTTTGGCAAGCGCATTTTTGATGTAGGGGTCGTGAATGAAAACGTCCAGACGGGTCTTGAGTTCTTTGATTTCCCCGTTGAGTCCTTCGATTTTGCTGTCCCTCTGTTTGATTTCACGGCCCAGCTTGAAGGTTTTGATCATCCCCCGGAAGGCCATGTACAGAAAGGCAATGGCGAAGCAGATCCCCCAATAGGCATAGTTGGGAAGGGGATACGCCGTATAATGGATGGATTTCACCTTGAGGTCGATGTTCAGGGCAGTGGTCGCAAGGAAGTAGTCCTGGTTCTGGTAGCCGAGAAGTCCTAAAAAGCCCAGGATAATTAGAAAAAGCAAGAATTTTATGGTTTTCATTCATCCTCTCCGTTTAAATTAGCAGGTGCATTGTAAATTGAAGCTGATCATAGATCAAATTTTCTTTTTTTTCAATTCTTCTTTTGGGGCTTATCCCGGGTTTTAGGCCCCTTGGTTACTGATTTTACAGCCTGTTGGAAACCAGCTGTTACAGGGGCTTTTGAAGGGAGGTTTGCATGCCGGGTGATTCAAAGGAAAACCGGATTGATGTGCGCCACCCGGTTGCGGTCGGCAAAGAGCGACCAGTCAAGGGTTTCTCCCGGCAGATCCTCCGGTATGATGATACAGGACAGGTGAAGATGGGAGCGCAGTCTGGATCCTTTGAGCCGGGTATCGAAGGTGGTGGCGATGATCTGCCCCTGGTTGATCTTTTGTCCCACGGCCAGTGCCGGGTCGGGAACGGTGTGGGAGTAAACCAGAACCACATGGCCCTCTTCATCAGTGGCGGGGTCAAGTGAAACCACCAGAGTGTGCCCGAGAAGGTCCCCGGAGATGTTGAGCAGGGTTCCGGGTGCCATGGCCGGCACCCGGGCACCCGGCGGCAGTGGTTTCATCCTGCCGTCCTTTTTGTAAAAACAGATATCTAATCCCTCATGACGAGCGTGGCGAAGACCGAAATCCGCCCACCATGAATCCGGACTGTCCTGGAGCATCCCGGGGTAAAACAGCCATTGGATGGGGGGCGACGCACCGTCTCCGGACTTCCCCTCGGGCGGGTTAAGTTCGTTGACCCGGGCGATGCAGTCAAGATAATCTGGAAACGGGATCATTATACGGCTTTGAGGATGATTTTATGCCCCATGAGATTGATATCTTCGATCACACCTTTGACTTCCTTTTGTTCCCCTAAAAGGCCCCTGAGGAGAAAGGTGCCGTCGCCTGAGGGTGTGATGGCTGCCACATTTTCCATAACCAGCTCTTCGGTGTCATCAGTTTTTATGTATACGTTGGATTCGCACATGGATCCTCCTTATTGTGTTGGGTGGTTGCACTCTTTGGAACTCCTGAAGCTGTCTATCATTCCAGGGTGTCGGGATGCAAGAGATTTACAAGGGGCGGTGTGCCTTTTTCCAGGTGGATGATGGCACCGGCACCGGATTTACCCATACTGCAGTTCACCACTGTGGTGCGGCCGATCATGGCTTTGCCCGGCTGTTCGTGGACATGGCCGCAGAGCATGAGGCCGGGTTGCGCCTGACGGATAAAAGTGCGTAACCCGGTGCTGCCGCTGGAAAATCGTCCGGCCACCCGGTCCAGTGTTCCCCTGGGCGGCGGGTGGACAACAAGTACGGTTTCCTCATCCATGGGGTTGGGCAGCATCTCCAGCCGTTCCTTTTCTCTGAGGCAGATACGAGAGGCAAAGGGAAGTACCAGGGTGCCGCCGGTACCTGTAAAGGAAAATCCGTTGATATGTCTCGGGACCGGTGTGAGCAGTTCCATGTTGCCTGCCCGGGCGATTCCGGATTCAACCGCTTTGAAATCCGTATTGCCCCGGATGGCAAGCACTTTCACGGGCAGGCTGTCCAGCTGGGAGATGCCGGTTCGCCAGTTAAAGAAGTTCGTGAGATCTCCGGCCGCCACCACAAGGTCCGGGGAGAACCTGTCCAACACTTTATAGATGGTGGCGATATGAGCGGGCCGGCTGTGGATGTCGGCCAGGGCGTATATTTTCATGGATATCTCCGTGGATTACATGAGCATCAGGTAGGCGCCGGCCACACCAAGTACGCCCACAACGGCGGCGGCAATGATGATCAGCTTTTTTTTGTTTCTTTTTTTCGGGGCCTTTTCCGCGGCTATGTGGTTTTGGTGGGGGGCCAATTCCCGTTTGGGCTTTTCCGTCCGGGCCTCTGAAAACTCATCGGTGTCATTGTCCGGTACCGGGTAGTTTCCCCCTTCCGGTGGTGGAGATGCATCGGTGTGGGCCGGTTGATCCGGGTGCGCCTGATGGTCCGGATGGCTTTGGACCACAGGTGACCGCCGCCGTTCGGGTGGCGCCGTGATCGACAATTCTCTGGCACATTCCCGGATAATACCGGCATTGATACGTTTGAGGTTCTTTACGTACCCTGTGAGCAGGGCATGGTCGCATATGATATTGATTTTCCTGGGCAGGCCGTCGGAGAATCTGTGGATCTGCTGGACCGCCTCGGGATCGAAAATGGTTTCGGAGGTACCGGCCACCTGGAGTCTGTAGCGGATGTATTCATCGGTTTCTTCGGATACCAGGGCGTCAATGTTGTAATTCAGGGTGATGCGCTGGGTCAGCGCCCGGTTGACCGGACTGCTCAGCGTCCCTCTCAATTCGTTCTGCCCCACCAGAAACGTATGGATCAGGCTTTGTCCTTCCTTTTCCATATTGGAGAAGAGGCGGATTTCTTCCAGAAGCGTGTCAGACAACAACTGTGCTTCATCCACCACCAGCAGGACTTTTCTGTTCTTTGCATGGGCGTTTTTAAGAAATCGTTCAAAGCTGATGAGAAACCTGTGCTTTGAGGTAAATTCCTTTTTGCTGCCGAAGGCGGCGGCAATATAATTCAGGAAATCAAGACCCTCCAGGCTGGGGTTGGTCACCGCCACCCGGATGATGCGCTTATCCAGACTTTTAAACAGGGCGTTTATCAATGTGGTCTTGCCGGTTCCCACGTCTCCGGTAAGCAGAAGAAGCCCGGTGTGGCCTTCCCCCTGAATCCCGTATCTGAGCATGGAGATGGCTTCTCTGTGCTTTTCTCCCAGCCAGAGAAAGGTGGGGTCGGTGCTGATTTGGAACGGCAGAGCGTTTAGCCCGTAAAATGATTGGTACATAGTTTCATGGGTCTGGTAAGAGGTTGCTAGTCAGATAATATCGCCTAATGTCTCCAATGGTTAGGATTTACCAGTACAATTGGCATAAATCAACCCGTATTTTGTCCGGAGTTTAACCGGGACGCCCTTTATTTGTGGGCTGGAGCGCAGTCAGGACCTGCCTGATCTGGGCCGGTTTGAACCAGTCCCTGTGGGTGCCGTCCACCGGGATACGTCGGACCTCACCTTCGGCATAGGCCCTGAGTTTGGGATCGTATTTTTCCTTCCAGTTTTTAGAATCCATCACAAGGATGTCTCCCTTATAAGGCCGGGGCAGATAGGATTTATAGGCTTTCCAGAAGGCCGATTCCATCAGCCGGAACTGGGTTTTCTCCGGCAGCGGGATACCCAGTCTGGGATATATCCTTCCCCGCAGGTCGTCCAGAGCCAGGCTGTACATGTGTAATTTTTCCCGGGTTTTGGGAATGATTTTCTTCAATATGTGTCCGATACCGAACCGGAACATACCCTTCATGTGATGGCCGACAAATGCGGACATCCGTTTGGTCTGCCAGAATTCATCCAGAAATACCAGATGTTCCACCTCTTTTCCCGTGCTGATGAGCTGGGATGCAATTTCAAAGGCAGCAATGGAATACCGGCAGAACCCGATGATAATATAAGGGCCTGTGGGGGCTGCATGGGTTATTTCCCTGACGTTGCGCCGCGCGATTTCCCACAGATCCATGGGAATGATCCTGTTGTTCACTGTTTTGTGGGCAAATACAGTGAGGGTGAAGAAGGGGTGCCCCATGAGATCCTGCTTGGCATAGGCATCGGTATCCTCGTTGGTGCCGGCCACGAAGATAATAGGAGGACGGTCTCCCTTGGGTTTGATGACCCTCAGATTTCTGAAAATGAATCCGGTGTCTTTTTCCCTGAGGACGGCGGCCAGGTCTTCCAGAACCGGATGTCTGAAAATGGCCAGTACCGGCAGGGTGATGTTGAATGCTTTTTCTACGGCAGTTACCAGGCGGATGGCGGTGAGGGATGACCCACCGATATCAAAGAAGTTGTCCGTGATGCTGATATCATTGCGGTTTAAAATCTCCTGCCAGATCCGCATCAGGCCGGTGACGTAGGCATCGGGTGGGGTTTCATCCTGATTCTCCCCGGAGGGCTCTTTTTGAGTGGTTTCAATGGCCGTTGCCGGCAGTGAACGGGATTCTGTCGGGATGATGTTGAGTTTTTTATAATCAATCTTCCCGGCGGATGTCAGGGGGAAATTGTCTGTAAAATGGATGGACGCGGGCACCATATATGCGGGAAGCCGGTCTGCCATCCAGCCTTTGAGTGAATCACCATCCGGAAGGTCCGCAGCGTTTTCTTTCAGTTTCACCACAAGGTTCACGTCGATATGATCCCGGCGGTCTTTGAGGATTGTGACGGCAGCGGTTTCCACACCGGGATGGGCCATGGCTGTTTTTTCTATCTCATCCGGTTCTACCCGGTATCCGTTGATTTTTATCTGGCGGTCGATCCTGCCCTGAAAAATGATGTCGCCGGAAGGCATCATATACGCATTGTCACCGGTTTTGAAAAAGCAGACATCCTCTCTGTCCGTACCGGGATAGATAAAGGCGCGGGCGGTGAGTTCCGGCAGGTTCAGATACCCGGCAGAGACCTGAGGTCCGCCGATATAGATCTCTCCGCTCACCCCCGGTGGTGCGGGCTGGTTAAACTGGTTCAAAATGGCGATACTGACACCGGGAAAGGGCCTGCCGATGGTGGTCCGGTTATTTACCGGCTGGGCAGAAGTCAGGTCTGCCATGGTCACGGCGACGGTTGTTTCAGTGGGACCGTAAGTGTTGAGCAGGCGGATTCTGTCCCCAACGGTCTGTTGCCAAGCCTCGAGTTTATCGGCCCGGGCGGCTTCTCCGCCGATGATAATAAGGCGCAGGGTGTCCGGAAGGGAGAGTTCCGTTATCTGGTCTGCGATCAGGTGCCAGTATGCCGTGGGCAGGTCGGCTACGGTAATGGCGTTGTCTTTGCAGTAGGCAAAAAATTGTTCCGGCGTCAGTACGGTCTCTCTGGGTTTTATCACCAGGCAGGCGCCGGAAAACAGTGTGGGGTAAATTTCTTCAGCAGAGGCGTCAAAACTGATGGAGGCGAATTGCAGCACCCGGTCCGTGGGCTGAAGATCATAGGCAGTCGCCGCCGATTTTGTAAATGCAGCCAGAGCAGAATGCTGGACAACAACCCCCTTCGGGGTGCCGGTGGACCCTGAGGTATATATGATGTAGGCGGTGTGCCCCGGTGCCACAGGAACCTGGGGGTTGGTATCGGCGCACCTTGTGATGGTCTCCATCTCCCTGTTCACCAGTACAAGATCGGCAGTGGTGGACGGCAACAAATCCAGTCTTTCGGCGTCCGTCAGGATCAGATCCGGCCGGGCATCCTCGATAATGTATTTCAGCCGTTTTTTGGGGTAACTGATGTCTGTCGGGATATAGCAGGCGCCGGATTTAAGTATGCCCAGCAGGAAAACAATGAGGTCCGTGGTCTGGGGCAGAAAGATCAGCACCCGTTTCCCCGGACCGCCGCCGATGGCCAGAAGGAAATGGGATACCTGGTTGGCCTGGCGGTTCAGATTCTCGTAGGTAAGGGTTTTCTGTCCGTCCGTCACCGCTAATACGGATGTGTTCACCGTTGCCTGTATTTCAAAGAGGCTGTGGATGCTGCTGGTGGGATTCAGATGACGGCGGGTGGTCTGGAGTTTCTGGTCAATGGTCTGAATTTCCGCCGGGGTCAGAACCGGCAATTCGGTGAGCAGGGCATCCGGGGTGTCTGCGGCCACGTTAAGGAAGTTGGCAAAGTGATTCAGGATCTGGCGGGTGGTTTTCTCATTAAATTTACGCTGGTCGTATTCAATGGTCACTTCCAGCTCGTCCGTTCCCTGGACCGTGAGGAAAATAGCCACCGGTGTTCTTTCCAAAAGGGAGACGCTGGAGCAGCCCACCTCGGACTTATAGGGGGCCAGTGATTGATCCAGGCTGTGATAATCGTAGGAAAAATAGATTTCCGACAGGGGGATACTGCCCCGGATCGGGCTTAGGGCGTGAATATCCGTCAGCGAGAGTTGGTCGTGCTCCCTGATGGCTTTCCACTGTTTGCGGAGATCGGCGATGAAATCGGCAAAAGACAGCGCCGGATTAATTTTAATGCGCACCGGCAGGGTGTTGATGTACATGCCTGTCCGGTCACCTGTGTCACGGGAAGCCTCAGTGCCTTCGGCTTCCTGACGCCGGCTGTCAAAGTTACGTACGGAAACCGTCGCTCCGAACAGAATATCCGCCTTACCCGTATAGTGGCTGAGAAGCACAGCCCAGGCCCCCATGAGAAAGGTGTTCATGGTCAGGCCTTTTTCTGAGCACAGGTTTTTGATCTTTCTGGCGGTGACAGCGGGTAAAAACGCCCTGTGGGTGCCGGTGGTCAGGGGCATTGCGTGCTGCTGACGGCGTCCGGGTGCTGTGTCTTCCCGGTTCATCCGGAACGGAAACACCAGGGGTTCGGTAAATCCCTCCAGATAGTCGGACCAGAAGGTCCTGGCCGGTGCTTTGGGATGGCTGTCCAGCCAGGATATATACTGACGGAATGAGCCGGATGGCGGCAGTGGGGAATCGGGATTCCGGTAAACCCGAAACAGATCCCTCAGGATAAAGGTCATGGAGCGGCCGTCACCGATGCAGTGGTGGAAACTCCAGATACATACATACCGGTTCGCAGCCCGCTTGAAAAGCGCCACACGAAAGGCCGGCGGGTTGCTCAGGGAAAAACCGAGCCGCCGGTCCGCCTTGACAAACATATCCAGAAATTCGTTTTGCTCCGACGCGGCAAGGTTGCTCCAATCGTTGAATTCAAGTGTGAAGGGGCCGGGCGGGGTAACGAATTGTTCCGGGTGATCCAGGCCTTGCCAGGCAAACCCCAGCCGCAGCACGTCATGATGGTTCACGACCTGTTTCCAGGCCGCGTTGAACCGGTCCACATGAATGGGCTGCTTCATTTCAAAAACGATCTGTTCCACATAACAGCCGGCACCCTGGGGCGCCCTCAGGGTTTCCATGAGCATGCCGTGCTGCATGGGAGAAAGCGGGAACCGCTGCAATTCATCTGCGGTTGTGATCGGACGGTCCGGTGCGGAAATCCCCCTGAGAACAAGTGTTTCCAGTTCTTCCGCCATCTGGCTGACCTCTGTCCTCCCAAGGCGGGCCGTCCTGTATCTGAGCCAGCCTGTGTAGCCCTCATCGGTTTCGAAAAGCTCCAGAGTGATATCGACATTGGTATCCGATGGCTTGTGGTGGATAAAGCGACTGGTGGTTCCCGACAAAGCCAGGTGGGGGAAATCCATGGTCTGCATCAGAAAAAGTGATGTGAGGTGAAGCGGTTGTTCGGACATTTCATTGTAGAGCCGGTTGACCTCACGGAACGGTACGTCTGCATTGTCGTACAGGTTGTTCAGGGTCTGCTTTACCTGTTCGAATACCGTGTTGAAATCCATGCCTGCCTTTATCCGGCTGCGCACCAGGAGGGTGTTCATCAGAAAACCGATATGATTCTCGCTGCGTGTCCCCTGACGGTTGGCCCAGGCAATACCGGTGATATGATCTTCTTGCCGGTAACGCAGGTAGAGTACAATCTGGAAAAATCCTACCAACAGGGTGAAGGGGCTGACCTGTAATTGTCCTGCCAATGCGGATAGCTTTTGCTTCACGGGTAATCGGACCGGAATTGTATCCGCACGGAAATCAACTGGGGTGTCATCCTCGGGGAGCTGTGTGTCAAAACCGGTGAGGTAAGTGGTGTAAAACTCCCGTGAACGTTCCCGGGCGGCGTCCGCCTCGTACAGGCGTTGCCGGATAAAGTGACGATATTCCGTCCGGGTTTCGGCAGGGACAGACCGGACATCTCCGGATGGGAAATTATAGGCTTCAGTTACGGATTTAGCAAAAAGGGCGGCAGACCATCCGTCAAATACCAGGTGATGAAAAACAAAGCAGACCAGGGTCCGTTCTTCGCTCAGACGAAGCAAAGATGTCCTGAACAACGGTCCCTGGTCTATATCAAACGGCGCATTTATCCGTTCGTCCAGCCAGGATTTGATTTCAGGATCGGTGCTTTCCATTCCGGAGTGAATTCCTGTGGTCTCCCCCCTGGCTGTTTCAATGCGAATATCTGCCATCTCCTGCACCTGTGACGGTTTTCCGTTTTCGTGGGGAACAGATACCGTCAGGGCCGGATGACGGAGGGCGGTATCGCTGACAGCCCGGTGAAACCGATCCGGATCGATGGCGCCCTGAATGTCGTAAACCAGGGGGATATGGTAAACGGAAGTGGCGGGGGTGACCTGTTCGAAAATCCAGATGACTTCCTGGTCCGGTAGCAGAGGGAGTGGTGCGTCATCCGAAACATCTGTATCTTCGGAATGATCCGTGATGAGATCCGGTGCCCCGGACACAGCCTTAATAAAGGCATCAAATCGGGGGTGTGAGAATAAGGTGTTCAGCCTGATATCTTTACCGAGACGATCCCGGATCCGTGAAATTATTCTGGCGCCTGATATGGAATCTCCCCCCAGCAAGAGGAAGTGGTCTTCCCTGGTGACCAGTTGGGTCTTCAGTGTGTTTTCCCAGATGTTTGCCACGGTGGTACCCGGTTCATCGAGATCGGCAAACGCTGAAGTATCGCGATTATCACGGGACCTGTCCCGGGTATTCAAGCCGGTGGGCATTTCCTCTCCCATGGTCCGCAATGCAGCCCGGTCTATTTTTCCCTGTGGGGTCTGGGGCAGGGCATCCAGCGGCACCACGGCTGCCGGCAGATGGGTTCGGGGCAACCGGTCGTTAAGAAAATCCATGATTTCTCCGGCCGAGACAGAGATGTCCACGAAGGCGGTCAGCTGACGCGGGCCGGTGGTTGGGGTGACAAGGACAACCGCTGCCTGGCTTACACCGGGATATGCTCTGAGGTGGCTTTCAATTTCGCCGGGTTCGATTCGCACCCCCCGGTGTTTAATCTGAAAGTCTTTTCTCCCCATGAATACAAGATCACCATTCTCCAGCGCATAGCCCATATCCCCGGTTTTGTAATACCAGACACCGTCTGTCTCGGTGAAGGCTTGTGCCGTTCGATCCGGGGCATTGATATATCCGTCTGCCACCTGGCAGCCTGAAATGATGATTTCACCGGGTTCACCCTGGGCCACCGGCTGCCCGTCTTCGCCGGCCAGGATAATGTCCAGGTTGTCCACGGGTTTTCCGATGGGGGCTTTGCCCCGGCGTGACGGTGTGTCGGGGACTGTGTACAGGGTGGCGCAGACAGTGGCCTCCGCCGGTCCGTATCCGTTTATCAGAGTTAATCCGGGAATCCGTTGTTTTATGTCGCAAAGCAATGACTCGGGGATGGGGTCCACACCGGTGAGCATCCGCTTCAGGCGGGGACCGAAGTCCTTTGTGGCCATCCGTTCAATCATGAAAGGGGGGATATAGGCGCTGGTGATCTTTTCCATTGCCAGCCACTCCAGGAACAGGTCGGGATCAAACCGGAGACGCTCCTCCGGGATAAACAATGTGGCCCCGGCCATGAGTGCTGACCAGATTTCGTAAACAGAGACGTCAAAGTTCAGGGCGGACCAAAGGCTGCACCTGTCCCCGGGGGTGATGGGCCGTATACGGTTGAATGCCTGCAGCAGGTTGCCCACGGCATCGTGGGAGATGCCGATGCCTTTGGGTGTTCCTGTGGAGCCTGAGGTGTGGATGATGTACGCATGGTTTTCCGGGGCAACTTCAAGACATACCACGGGGCCGGTTTCTGCGGACGGCAGCGGCGTTTCCGGATAGGTGTCAATATACATGGTCCGGAGTGCCGGATTGAATCGGGATGTTTCCGAGGACAGGGTGACGGCGAGCGAGGCGTGGAGCCTGTCTGCCATACTGCGGGTTCTGTCCGCAGGATCGTTTATATCCAGCGGCACATAGGTGCCGCCGGCCTTGAGCACGGCAAGGGCAGTCCGGATGAAGTCAATTCCCGGCGCCAGGCAGATGGGCACCCGGCTGCCGCAGGTGACCCCGGCGGCCGTCAGATCCTCAGCCAGGTTTTCCGCTGCCTGTTCCAGTTCGCCGTAGGTGATCTGCCCTTCAGGGGAGACCACAGCCGTGTGATTTTCATAGGTCCGGGCAACGGCGGAAAAATGTCGGTGGAGCAGTTCCTGCCCTGTCATAGTCTTCGCAATCGAAATTATTGGTGCTTAAGTCGGTAAAACGCCTTGTATACCTGATTACAGCTATATACTATCACCTTGTGTTTTTCAAACTAAAGTATGACTAAAATCCACTTTAACTGCGAAATATGGTGGCTGGATTTGATTTTGGCAAAGGTTTTTTACGCCCGTAAAGGAGATCGTCCATGATCAGGGCGATGCGCTGGTTCACAGGATTTCTGGAGATGTAGAAGCGAACCAGGCGGTGGATGAGAGTATCCGGTTTGGTATAAGGGCAGACGGCGATACACATCCCGCAGTCCGAACCGATGGTTTTCCAATAAGAGAAACAGCGGGCCTGGTCAATGGACCAGTGCCGGAATCCCCGGGATTGCTGTTCGTCGCCGCGGGTGATGGAGGCGGAAGGACAGTTGTCCGCGCATTTTTTGCAGATTCTGCAAAAGGCTTCCATATGCAGGGGAGGCCCGGGGACTGTCGGTGGAAGAATCAGGTCCGTTGTAACCACGGCCAGGCGGACACAGGGGCCGTGGACCCGGTGCATGAATATCCCCATACGGCCCAGTTCTCCTAATCCCGACTCCACGGCCATGGGAACGCAGAGGGTTTCGTAGTTGGCGTCGTTGTGGGCCCTTGCCCGGTAGCCGAATTGTCTGATGTATAAAGCAAGGATATTGGATATTTTAGCCGCTTCCACGTACTTTTGGGCGGATTCCTGGATGACAGAGGATGTGGGACCCTGTTTGAGCATTTCCGGCCGCATGGGAACCACAATTACGATGGCCGTGGGATAACTCTGGTCCGGCGGTGTTCCCCAGTCTTTGGCATGGCGGCCCTTATGGCTGTAGTAATGGTGGGGGGCTGTGGCAAGAATGCCGGTGTCGCATCCGCCGTAGAAACGAACCATCTGTGTCATTGCATTTACAAAACGCGCAGGATCAATCTGTTTTTTGTCCGGGGCAGGTGCACCGTCGGAAATGGGAATGGTGGCCTCCAGATACCCGAAGGCCGACAGGTAAACGGGGGCGGTGTATTCATCGTGAAAGGTCTGGCGGGCGTCTCCGAAATCCGGTTTATTGTGGATCTGCCGGTCAATGGCTTCATTTTCCGGCCGCATCCGGTAGTAGGTTTCCTTGAGTTCCGGGTGATTTTTGAGGGTGTTCCGGGCGAACATGGTATCCCGTTCATCGTATTGGGTCGCCGTGTCCGGGCACCGCGGTTCAGGCTGTCCGGGGAAAAAGCGGAGCATGGAAAGTATTGCGAATGCAAGCAATATCAGCAGGGAAGCTGCTTGCAGGACCGGACTTGATGCAGGTATTACCAGCAGTAAGACGATACCGGATATGGCTGCCAGTACCAGGGAAATCCATACCGCCCGATATTCGTGCTCCTGAAAAGACGCAACCGCCAAGCATACAAAAAACAGGGTACATCCGGCCCCGGCCAGTCCGTTCAATATGTCGAGCATCTTTATGTTGGTTCCTCATTTATTTTGGTTTCGGGTGGTAGACCGTTTTTCCTGAAATCACCACCCGGTCCACCGCATCCCGGCCCAGAAAATAGCAGAGGTCTGCCGGGGAATCAATATCCCATATGACAAGGTCTGCGTCTTTGCCGGTTTCCAGACTGCCCTTGCGATTTTCCAGCCCCAGGGCACGGGCGCCGTGGATGGTAACACCGGCCAGGGCTTCTTCACAGGTCATGTCAAAGAGGAGGCAGCCCATGTTCATGATGGGGGTGAGGCCGAATACGGGGGAGGTGCCAGGGTTGATGTCCGTGGACAGGGCCATGGGGATGTTCAATTCCCGGAGTATCTCTATCGGAGGTTTCCGGGTCTCTTTCAGGTAGTGAAATGCGCCGGGCAGCAGCACGGCGGTAACACCGCGGGCAGCCATGGCCTCCGCACCGGTACGGGAGAGATATTCAAGATGGTCGCAGGATAAGGCGTTGAACCGGGCGGCCAGGGCAGAGCCGTCACTGTTCGACAATTGCTCTGCATGGAGTTTGACCCTGAAACCCATGTCTGCGGCGGCCTGAAATACCATTTGCGTCTGTTTCCTGGAGAAGGCGATACCTTCGCAAAACACATCAACGGCTGTTGCGATTCCCTGTGAAACCACCGCCGGAAGCATCTCGGTGGTGACAAGTGACACATAATCGTCAGACCGGCCTGCAAATTCCGGGGGCAGGGCATGGGCACCGAGGAAGGTGGGCTCTATATGTAGGGGGGATGATTGTGAGAGCCGGCCGGCAACGGCCAGCATCTTCAGTTCATTCTCCGTATCAAGCCCGTAACCGGATTTGATCTCCACACAGGTGACACCCTGGCGGAGAAAGCGGTTGAGGCGGCCTTTTGCCAGGTCGTAAAGCCGTTCTTCCGGTGTTTCCCTTACGGCCCTGACAGTGGAAAAAATGCCGCCGCCCTGTTTTGAAATTTCCTCATAGGTGGCGCCGGCCAGCCGCATGCGGAACTCCTCCGCTCTGGACCCTGCCCAGATCATGTGGGTGTGACAGTCCACGAATCCGGGAAGAATCCACTGGTCGCTGCAGTTGATGACCTTACCCGCCAGGGACATGGGGGGGGCGCCAAGATTGTCCATGGGGCCTGTGCCGCAGATGATACCGTCTTTAACCGCCAGGTATCCCCGGGGGATAAAACCGCCGTCCGGGGTGGCCATGGTGGCAATGGCCGCGTTGATGTACAGGGTGTCGCAGGGCTCGGTGTATCTGCCATCTTCCTGCCGAATGGTGTCGGTCACGGCTGTGTCTCCTAAATTGGTGTTGACATTTTATTCTGATTTCAATACTACTTGTCTATACAAGTATAGAGGGGAAGTCAAGTCCGGTTTAAACACTGACCCATATAATCGGCATAAAGACAAGTCCCTGTGAACCTGAACCTGTTTCAACCAAAGAAAGACCAACCACATGGGAAGAACCGCCGACCAGCCATTTGCCCTCTACGAACGGATCAAACAGAGTGTGATCCGTGATATTGAATCCGGAAAACTAAAACCCGATGACCGGGTCCCGTCTGAGACCCAGCTGGCCAGGGCATTTAATGCCTCAAGAATGACGGCCAACCGGGCCCTGAAAGAACTGACGGAAGAAAAGCGCATTTTGAGAATTCAGGGGGTGGGCACCTTTGTGGCCCGGCCGAAACCTGAAGCCGCCCTCCTTGAAATCCGGAGCATATCCAAAGAAATAGAAGCGTGGGGTGGCAACCATACGGCCGACGTCCGTCTGTTGGAGGAAATGGCTGCCGGGGAAGATCTGGCCCGGAAACTGGATCTGCCCGCAGGAGCCCGGGTATACCATTCCATTCTGATTCACCGGGACCGGGGGACACCCGTGCAGTATTCCGAGCGGTACATCAATCCCAGCGTGGCCCCGGACTATTTGGCCCAGGATTTTACCATGGTCTCCCCCAGCGATTACCTGCTGGAGGTGGCCCCGGTTCAGGAGGCTGAGCACAAGATTGAGGCGGTGGTACCGGACCGGGATATCCGGGACTGCCTTGACATCGGACCCCACGATCCCTGCCTGATGCTCACCCGTCGCACCTGGGCGCTGGACAGGGCGGCCACCTACTCCCGGCTGATTTCACCGGGAAGCAGGTATACGCTGAAGGGCAGATTTAAACGGGGATGATACCCAATTGGGGTGCACGCTAATTCTTTTACAAACGGTGGATCACAGGAGATAACATGGAAAACACGATAATTTTAAACGGTGAAAACCTCCAGCTGGACGAATTGGTGGCCATTGCCCGCAACGGTGCGGATGCCGCCATTTCAGTGGAATCCGAGTCCCGGATCAACAAGGCC
>JAKSBB010000946.1 GCA_022361315.1 Desulfobacterales bacterium | reverse complement strand
CCGGTGATTTTTGTCACCGCCATATCCGAAGTCATGGATGAAACCAAGGGCTTTCGGCTGGGGGCCGTGGACTACATCACAAAACCCTTTCATCCGCCCATCGTTAAGGCCAGGGTGCAGGCCCACATCAATCTGAAAATAAAAACCGATATGCTTGAGAAGCTGGCATCCCTGGACGGGCTCACCAATATTCCCAACCGGAGAAAATTTGATGAGGTGATTGAAAACGAGTGGAAACGCGCCCTTCGCTATAACTTTCCCCTCTCCGTCATCATGATTGATGTGGACAAGTTCAAGCAGTTCAACGACCACTACGGCCATGCCGCCGGTGACAATTGTCTTCAAGATGTGTCAAAGGCATTGAACCAGTGTCTGAAGCGGCCCTACGATTTTATGGCCCGGTACGGAGGAGAGGAGTTTGTGGTTATTCTCCCGGACGTGGGCCTGGAGGGGGCCGTTAAGGTGGGGAACTGCATGAAGGATTCTGTGGAAGCACTTGCCATCCCCCATGAGGTCTCAGAGGTGATTGATCATGTCACCGTGAGCCTGGGGCTGGCCACCACACATCCAAGCGCTCCGGAAGGAAATTGGAATGACGTGGTGGCCGCCGCAGATAAAAAGCTTTACGAAGCCAAAGCTGCCGGCCGCAATTGCCTGGCATCCGTGGAACTTCCCCCGGCCGACGGGTAAACCTTACCTGCCCAGAAGGGTGTTCAGGTTAAAGGCTTCATACCCCCCGTACTGGGCGGGAAAATCATTGATGGCCAGCCAGAAATCTCCGGTTTCCGGATAGGCAATCATACTCCACATATTTGCCACGTGGGCTCTGAACGGGCCCACAGGCTCATCCGCATCAAACTCCGTATTGGGATATTTCGCACAGATGGTACACAGGATATTGTTGTTCACCGAAGGGTCCGGTTTGGGCCGTTCCATATTGGTGTAAGGGTCAAACCGGTCGCTCATGATCGTCTTGGCATTTTCCACGGTAATGTTGCCGTAAAAGTTATGTAGCAGCTGGCGATACCGCTCAAACCGGCTGGGGGCCTGAACATAAAAGTTGTACGGGTCCCTCAGGCTGTCCTGCCAGTTGTGGATGGTGGAGATATCCGTCAATTCGTTCACCAATACCTGGTCTGCCACCATATTGTATCCTGAGTATCCCATCCATCCGGGATAGCAGTTGGAATGGTTGGTCTGCCAGAGCACCTTGGTTCCTTCCATGGGCCAGCGGACGCAGACCATTTCGGATGAGGTTTCCACCACCGCCGCTTTTTTTGCCGGGGCCTCGGCCACATGGTAGGCGATGCCGGCACATCTGGGATAATCGTTAAAAATCTGAATGGCATCCTCCACGGTCCGGGCGTGGGTCATGAGCAGCCGGGTGAAGATCGCGATGCCGCAGCCTTCCATAGATTCATACTGCATAGAGTTTAGCTGGGTCATCATTTCAAATCCGGTTTCGTTGAATCCGCCGTCCAGTCCGATCATACCGGGGTAGGTGCAGACGCAGTGCCCGTGTCCGTCGTCCGGATCAACCACCATAAGCATCCGGTTGTCCAGCTGCTCCGGCATATTAAAGTTGTCCTCATCTTTGCAAAATATCATCTTGCCGTCGCCACCCGCCCATTCATCCCAGGCGGAGAAAGAGGAACACCCGCCGGCCGCCCTTGTCCAGGGATGGGGTGCCGGGGGCGGCTGGTAGGCATCTTCGGGACTGCCGTCACAGTTCCAGTAATAAGGGTGGCAGTAGATGCACCATTGATCGTACATGGTATTCCACAGCAGCACCTGGTCCAGGGATACTGTGGTGACGCCCTTGGCCGCGACGCCGTCTGCGATGCCTTTCATCTCTTCCAAAAATTCATCGGGAAGAAAGGGTTTTGCCTTCTGCTGTCCGATCCACAGTTTTTCTCTGGCTTTCTTATTGTCGCAGTTGGTTTGCCGGGCCACATAAGCGTCTGTGGCCAGAAGCGTCCGGTTCACCATCAGATCGATTTTATCCGCCAGCAGATAACCGTGCTGGAATCCGATCTCATAGGGACTGCCTTTCAGTTTCAGGATTTTAACATTTTTTTCTGTGGTGAAGCTTGCCTTGGCCAGTACTTCCTTCTGATTCATTTGCTGACTCATGAAAATCTCCTTACGAGTGAACTTAATTTTGCTGCGGACGCTGTTTGAAATGGTCCGGCTTTTTTGAGTGGGCCGGTACCGTATAGCGCCCACCATACTGGAATACGAAGGGGTTGACAAGGGGACAATGCCTTTTTCATATGAGGGTAATCCGGCAGGTAACCGGGGGGAGGTGGCCCAGGTTTTATGGTCCAAAAAAAGACTGGCATCCGTCCGGTAAAACCGGTATGACAGGAGAAATATTCCTACATTTCACAAAAGGAGATAATCCATGGCGATGTTCGGTCCCCACACGATTCAGGAGAAAAAACACCATCTGGAACTGACTGAGATGCTGGTGAACTATCATGATTCCGGTGCCTACAAAAGAGATGTGGACAGGGTGGGGCAAAAGGCCCTTGACTATCTTGACACGCTGCCGTCGGACAAGCCTGAACAGGCCATCGTCCTGGACCTGGATGAAACCTCCTGGTTTAATAACTGGCCGGCCTTCATCAATCCGGAGACCAAGGGTGATCCGGGCAAAGATGCGGCCTGGAATGAGTGGGTGGCAAAGGCCTGTGCCCCTGCCATTCCCACCAGCCTTGAGCTGGTGACCCTTGCCAGGAAAAAAGATATTGAAGTCTTCTTTATCACGGGACGATATGAAACCGCCAAAGCCGATACGGAGAAAAACCTGGTCAATGCCGGATACCAGGGCTGGAAAGATCTTTATCTGTATCCGAAATCCGCTGATTCGGACCGGTCCCTGGTGTTCCCCGAAGCCGCCACCTACAAAACCGCCGTGCGGTGGCAGATTACCCGCAGCGGATATGAGATCGTCTTGAACATGGGAGACCAGGAGAGTGATATCACCGGTGGTTTTGCATCAAAAACCTTTAAATTGCCCAATCCTTTTTATACGGTTATTTAGGGCCTCTTTCCGGTCCAATTAAAAAGGGGTGCCGCAGCACCCCTTGAAACTTCGCTGGAATATCGAATTCGACTACTTGTCTTTTTGGATCATTTTTTTCAACTCTGAAAGGGTCTCCTCTGGCATGGAAAAGCTGTGTTCCTCCGCCGGGAAGGCCCCGGTCTGCACCTCTTTTCCATATTCAGCCATGGCATCAATGATGGTGGGCCGGAGTTTGGTGTACTGTTTGACAAACTTGGGAACAAACCGGTCGAAGAGGCCCAGCATGTCATGGGTGACGAGCACCTGGCCGTCCACGTCTTTGCCGGCCCCGATGCCGATGACCGGGATTTTTACGGCTTCGGCCACCAGTTTACCCAGGGGAGCGGGAACCGCTTCAAGAATCAGGGAGAAGGCCCCTGCCTTTTCCAGGGCTTTGGCATCCCTGATGATCTGAAGAGCGGCATCTGCATTCTTCCCCTGAATTTTGAATCCCCCCAGCGCACTGGCCGTCTGGGGAGTAAGGCCGATGTGGCCCTGAACCGGGATGCCTGCTTTCACAATGGCTTCAACCACAGGTGCAAAGTCGGTGCCGCCTTCCAGCTTCACGACGTCACATCCCCCTTCTTTCATGAGGCGGCCGGCATTGATGACAGCGTCCCGGATACCGGTGTTATAGCTCATGAAGGGCATATCCCCCACGATCATTGCTTTTTTACACCCCCTGGCCACCGCACGGATATGGTGGATCATATGTTCCATGGTCACTTCCACCGTGCCTTCCAGTCCCATGACCACCATGCCCAGAGAATCTCCGACCAGAGCAATATCAGCCTCCGCCTCGTCCGCAATCAACCCGAAAGGGTAGTCGTAAGCCGT
>JAKSBB010000301.1 GCA_022361315.1 Desulfobacterales bacterium | reverse complement strand
CGTCTGAGTTGGCACCGGTCAGGATAATCCCCACCAGGTGGGGGCCGCAGGCGTCTGCGGCGGATTCAAACAATACATCGATGGACGGCCGGGCGTAGCAGACCGGTTCGTCCACGGACAGGGCAAAACTGAACTCCTTTTCAACCAGCAGATGGTACCCCCCCGGAGCGATATAGATGTTCCCCGGCCTTATGGGTTCCTTATCCCTGGCTTCTGTAACGGAAAGAGGGCATTTCGCGTTTAAGGATTCTGCGAAGAACTGATCTTCATCTTCGCGGCGGTGCTGCACCACTATGACGGGCATGGGTAAGTTAGGGCCAAAGCAGGGCAGGATGGTGTGAAGTGCCTTGAATCCACCTGCGGAGACTCCTATGACAATTGCCCTGGCATTCATTTTGACGGCCTCTCCTTTACAGGTAGCGTTTTTTTTGATAGATTTTCCCGGTCTTGTCCACAGGGATGAAGTGATCGGTAATGGATGAAAAATCAATGGTCTCCTTCGGCCCCAGGCAGAGAAAACCATTGTCCCGGAGGCTGTCGTAAAACAGCTTCAGCACCCGGTCCTGGAGGGCCTTGTCAAAGTAAATCAGCACATTTCTGCAGAGGATTAGGTTCATTTCCCCGAACACAGCGTCGGTGACCAGGTTGTGATTGGCAAAAACCATGTTTTTTTTGAGCGCACCGTTGAATATCACCGAGTCGTAATCCGCGTGGAAATATCCGGCGAAGGATTCCCTGCCGCCGCTTTTCTGGTAATTTTTGGTGCTTTCCTTCATCATCTCCGCGGGATAAATGCCCTGCCTGGCCGTCTCCAGCACCTCCTTGTTAAAATCTGTGGCAAATATGGTGGCGTTGTCCAAAAGTCCTTCTTCTTTCAGTAAAATTGCCAGGGAGTAGCTCTCCTGGCCTGTTGCCGTGCCCGCCGACCAGACTTTGATGAAGGGATAGGTTTTCAGGTAGGGAATGACGCTTTCCCTGAGGGTGCGATAGAAAAGCGGGTTCCTGAACATTTCGGTCACATTCACGGAAAGGTTGTCGAGGAACCACTGGAAAAAGAGTTTGTCGTCGAGAATCTTCGGGATCATTTCCACGATGCGCTTCACACCTGATGCTTCCAGGTTTTTTCTGATCCGCCGGGTTAAAGAGGCTTTGGCGTAGTTGGAAAAGTCATACCCGTACTTCAGGCGGACCGCCTCAAGCAAAACGGCAATTTCTATTTCCTCATCTGTCATGGCGTCGAATTCTATGGGTGTCTCCTTTTATCTGCACCCGGCTCAGGCGTAGAGCCATACCCTGAGCATGGTGAGCAGTTTTGTGGTGTCCAGGGGCTTGGACAGGTAGTCGTTGGCCCCGCACCTGATGCATTCGTCCCGGTCCGAGGACATGGCCTTTGCCGTGAGAGCCAGAATCGGGGTGTCTTTGAATTTTTTTTGTTTTCTGATCCGTCGGGTGGCCTCGTATCCATCCATCACCGGCATCATGATGTCCATGAGGATGATGTCCGGAGGCGGCCCTTCATCCAGCAGGGCAAGGGCTTTCTCACCGTTGTTGGCAATGGTGACGTCCATTCCCTTGGATTTGAGGAATTTGTTCAGGGCAAATGCATTGCGCATATCATCGTCAACGATCAGGACTTTTTTGTCTGTGAGTGTCGAATCCTGATCCCTGACTTTTCGGATCATCTTTTTCTGGTCTTCACTCATGTCGCTCTCCACACGGTGGAGAAACAGAGCGGTTTCATCCAGGAGGCGCTCCATGGATACCGCGTTCTTCAACACGATGCTTGAGGCGAATTTTTCAAGTTCCTCGGTTTCCTGGTTGGTGAGGTCCCTGCCGGTGAATATGATCACGGGAATCATATCTATGCCGGGGGCTTTGTTGATTTTATCCAGCAGTTCAAAACCGGTGATGTCGGGCAGGCCCAGGTCCAGGATCATGCAGTCGAACTTATTTGATCTCAGCAGTTCAATGGCTTTCTGCCCGGTGCTGGCCGCGGTGACCCGGATGTCGTTTGAGGTCATGAGTTTCATGATGCTGAGCTGGAGTTCCTGATTGTCCTCAATCACCAGAAGGTGCTTGACATCATTGGTCAGGATATCTTCGATCCTTTCAAACGCCTGATTCAGCCCTTCCCTGGAAACCGGTTTGGTGAGGTAGCCCACGGCCCCCCGCTCAAGTCCCTGCCGGGTATCATCAAAGGCACTCATGATATGCACGGGAATGTGGCGGGTGATACTGTTGTTTTTCAACTCGGCAAGCACTCCCCAGCCGTCGATGCCGGGTAGGCCGATATCCAGGATAATGGCGGTGGGCCGCTGTTCAATGGCATATTTCACCCCCATTTCTCCGTCATGGGCAGATGTGGGGGTATACCCTTTTTTCCTGAAGAAATTTGAAAGGATACCGGCAAATTCCGGATCATCTTCGATGATGAGTATGGTTTTCTCCCGGGGATCTGCAGTGGTGGCCGGCTCCGGTTTGGATGCGGCCGGTGGTGGTGTTTCCGGGACCGGCTGGCGAGATACGGATGCCTGTGAGGCCCCTGTTAACGGGGGGACCGGTTCGGGTGTGCTTTCCGGTACTGAGAGGTGTTGGGGGATGTAAATGGTGAAGGTGGAACCTTCTCCATGGACGCTGGTGACCTTGATCTCTCCGCCGAGAAGGGCCGTCAGTTCTTTTGAGATGGACAGGCCCAACCCTGTTCCCCCGTGCTTTCTGCTGATGGAACCGTCCATCTGCTTGAATGCCTCGAAAATCAGCTGGATCTTGTCTTTGGGAATGCCTTCCCCCGTATCGATGATGGAAATGGCGAGGCATTCATCATGGGAGAGTTCGCTGTTAAAGAAGCGCACCCCATCATCAGGTCTGTGGAATTTCAGGGTAATGGTGCCCTGTTCCGTGAACTTCATGGCATTGCCGATGAGGTTGCGGATCACCTGTTCCAGCCGGTGGACATCCGTGGTCACGGACGCCGGCAGTTCTTCGTCCGTAATCACTGTGAAATCAATATCCTTTTCCTTTGCCATGTGAAGGAATTCGGTGGTGAAATTGCTGCCCAGTTCATGGAGGGAGACCTGGGTAATATTCAACTCGATTCGCTTGGCTTCTATTTTTGACAGGTCCAGAATATCGTTGATGAGGTGGAGCAGGTTCTGCCCGCTCCGGTAAATGGAGGCCGCACTCTCGATCTGGTCGGGGGTCAGGTTTTCCTCCTCGTTTTCCGCCAGCATATTGGCCAGGATCAAAAGGCTGTTCAAGGGGGTTCTCAGCTCGTGGGACATGTTGGCCAGGAATTCCGACTTATACTTTGTCTCGGCTTTCAACTGCTCGGCTTTGTCTTCGATCTGCTGCTGCTTGAGTTCCAGTGCCCTGTTTGTTTTTTGAATTTCCGTCTTTTGATGTTCCAGCAATTCCGTTTTTTCTTCCAGTTCTTCATTGCTGGCCTGCAACTCCTCCTGCTGGGCCTGGAGTTTGCTTTCCGAGGCTTTGAGGATCTGGGTCTGTTCCTCCAGTTCCTCATTGGCCGCCCGTAATTCCTCCTGCTGGGATTTAAGTTCCTCCGCCTGTTCTTTGGTCTGTTCAAACAGGGCGGAAAGCCGGTCGTTGAACATGGCGACGTTCACCGCCACTGCCAGGCTTTTTGCTACGGTTTCCAGAAATTCGATTTTTAATCCGGACACCTGTTCAAGGGCACCCAGTTCAATGACGCCGTTGACCTCCCCTTCAAATACCAGGGGGATAACGATGATGCATCCGGGGCTGACATTGCCCAGGGCAGATTCGATGCGGATATAATCTTCGGGGATATCCGCGAAAACAATGGTTTTTTGTTCAAGCACGGCCTGTCCGGTAAGACCCTCCCCCGGTTTAAACCGGTTGTGAAAATTTTTTCGTTCCCGGAAGGCATAGCTGGCCGCAAGGCTGAAATCCTTGTGGGTGTCGTCAACGATAAAGATCGTTGCCACCAGCGCCCCGGTGTAATCGGCGATGAAATTAATGGCCTTTCCGGCAAGCCTGGCGATTCGCTGTTCACCGCCGATAATATCACTCAGTTCTGCCTGTCCGTTTTTCAACCAGCTCTGGTTTTTGGTATAGGTGTCCGCCTGCTCAAGGGTGGTCAGCATCTTGTTCAGGGAAATGGTGAGGTCATCCGTTTTAGAGGCTGGCGAAAGCCTGTGGGCGTATTCTTCTTTGTCGATGGCCTCCTGCAGATTGTTGAACAATGTACGAAAGCGTTGCACGCTGTCCTGTAATTCCTGTTGCAAGTGTTCCCGTTCTTCTTCTTTTTTTCTGATCTGCTGGATCAGATCCACAAACCCGTTGAAGAGGATACCGATTTCGTCAATCCGGTTTTTTTTCTTCAGGGAAATGGAAAAGTCCCTGCTGTCCGCCATCTGCCGGGCGATCTGGGCCAGTTCGATAATGGGCTTATTCAGGGCGGTGATGGCAAAGAACACACAGATAATAATCAGCAGGGCAATGATGCCGAACATGACCACCATCTTGTTGTTGGCATCGCGCACAGCGTTTTCAGTGAACTCTTCGGTATAAAAAAGTTCAAACCTGCCCAGGTGTTCTTTTCCATCCAAAATATTTCCGGTAATGATTTTTATGTAGCTGTTGTCCGCCGGCGGCCGGTAAGGGGTGTTCAGTTCCTTGATAAGGTAACCATCCGGTGACGCCTCATCCGTGGACATCTGCTTTTCGGATCCCGCCACAAATTTTGATTCGTCGTAAATGTTGATGGCGGTGATGAGCTTGTTTTCCAGGACCACCCGGTTGAGCCCGATAATGGCCCCGTAATCAAAATTCCAGAGGGGCTGGGAATAGACCAGTTCCGAGAACTCCACTGCGTTTGACAGGGAAATGTTCAGGTACTCGGTAAGGGTCACTTTGTTGCTTTTGCTGAAAATCACAATGGACGAGGCACTGATCACCGTCACCACAAATACGATGATACAGGCAATTTTGACCGCCACCTTCTTTTTGATTTGTGAAACCATATATTCCACTTTAAAATTGTTAAGGAACGCAGTTTTTTAGAAGAGTTTCTTAAATTGTTACCAGAATACCCTTAGAAATTCAAACCCGTGTCCGGAATTTTGAAGAAAGAAATCGGGGATAAGGAGAGGGGATACCCGGGAAGACGGTTGCTGCCCGGGCAATAGGATGTATAAAAAAAGGTTGTGTCAGCAATTGTCGTACATGCGAATAATTTCGCCGGTGTTGTGCCCCAGTACGCTTTTCACATAGCCGTTGACCACCTTGGCCATGGGAATGGGATTGTGGCCGGGGAAATAGTCCCGGTACTTATCCACGGCATATTCCACCAGCCCGGAGGACACCACATTGATACGCAGAGGGGGTAGTTCCAGGGCGGCGGCTTTCACAAAGCTGTGGATGGCGCCGTTGACCATGGCGGCACTTGTGGTGAGACGGACGGGATGGTCGGCCAGGATACCGGTGGTCAGGGTAAAGGAACCGCCGGGATTGAGAAAGTCTTTTCCGATTCTCACCAGGTTGACCTGGCCCATGAGCTTACTCTTGAGACCGATGTAAAAATCCGCCTCCGTCATGGATTCAAACTCCGCCCATTTGGCCTCGCCGGCAATGCAGACCACGGCATCCACCTTGCCCACAGCCTCAAACATGGCGGTAATGGATGTGCTGTCCGCGATATCGACTATAACGTCGCCGGTATTTCTACCTGCGATGAGGATCTCATGGTTGTCTGAAAAATGGGTGCTCACCCGTTTACCGATGGTGCCGTTGCCGCCGATGATGAGTATTTTCATTTCGTATTTCCTCGTCTCTTTTGGTTTTTGTTATTTTCCTGTCAGTGTAATTCCGGTATAATCATTTGTCGAATGAATAGTTTTGATATAAATGATCACAGGTTGTTATGAATCTTCAAATTGATACCCTCAGAACCTTTATTGCCCTGGCCGAGACCCGGGGGTTTACCAAGGCAGGGGCCCTGGTGCACCGCTCACAATCCGCCGTGAGCATGCAGATCAAACGGCTGGAGGCGGAGGTGGGGCGCCCCCTGTTCGACAGGGTGGGCAAAACCGTTGAACTCACCCGTGAGGGCCGGACACTGCTGGGGTATGCCATGAGAATCGTCAGGGAACATGACGATGCGGTGCGGGCGTTGACCGGACCGGATCTGGAAGGGACCGTCCGGTTCGGTTCTCCGGAACACTATACCATTGGCCTGTTGCCGGGGATTCTGGCCAGGTTTGCACTGGACTATCCGGACATCCAGGTGAAAATGGAGTGTGAGAACAGTGTGGACGTGAAGGCCGCTGTGGACCGCGGTGACCTGGATGTGGGCATCACCACCCAGTTTCCCGAAGGGGGGCAGGTGATCCACCAGGACCCGGTGGTGTGGGCCGCTGCCCCGGGATTTATCGTACAGCCCCATAAGGCCCTTCCCCTGGCCGTATTTGAAGCGGATTGCATCTTCAGGACCTGGGCCCTGGATGCCCTGGAAAAATCGGGTATCCAGTATCGGATCGTCTATGTGAGTCGGAGCATCTCCGGACTGATCGATGCGGTACAGTCCGGATTTGCCGTGGCGCCAATCATCGCCAGCAACCTGCCGGAAGATTTGCTCGCACTGGGTCTTGAAAGCGGCCTGCCAGTGCTGCCGGTGTCCACGGTGGTCCTTCACAAAAACCGGCAGAACCCTTCTGAGATTATTGACTGTTTTTCAGGACATATTATCACTGCCTTTGCGCAAAAGGCATAAGTGCTTTTAGCCCTGGCTGGCCTGTGCCTTTCTGATCAGCGCGGCATTCTTCTTCTTTATTTCGGGGTGTGAGGCAGCAAGGCTGTCGGATTTCTTTGCCAGGGATACGGCCTGCCGGTAACGGCCCTGGGCCAGCCGTGCCTTGGCCATAAGGTGCCAGACCAGGGGATCACGGCCGTCCATGGACAGGGCCTGTTCCAGGGTATCGAAGGCGGCATCGGGCTGGTTCCGGTCCAGCTGATTTTCCGCCTTGCGCAGCATCCGGGTCATGGCTTCCGACCGCTTATGGTGGGCGGGGCGGACGTCTTTAGGGGGGACCGCCTTTGCTTTGGGGCGGGAGGCAATTCGTTTGTCCACCTGGGTTTCAGCCGGGGCCGGGTCTCCGATCCGGGGCACGGAATCCGGTGGAATATGGGTTCCCGGTGCGGTGACCACCCTGCGGTCCGCACAGGCGGAAAGGGTAAAAAGGGTGATTGCGATCAATATGCAATAAAGGCGTGCCGTAAATATTCGTTTCTGATCTATTCTTTTAGGTTTCATTTGAATACATCCTTCAGCCAGTCGATGAAGTATCGCGGCTTTTTTGTTTTGCTCCGGTGGGTTTCCGGTGCGGTGTGTGCGGGTCTGTTTTGTTTTGAAGCCCGGGCACACGGGGTCAATTGTTCCGGTGCGGAGCCCTTGATAAATGGAACCGCCAGGGCGCCGGGACAGTCTCTATCCGTGCGGTGGCCCGTATCCGGGTTGACGATTGCCCATTCAATATTCTCCGGCGGGCTGATGGCCAGCGGAGTGTTGGGCAGCGTTGCCATCATCCGGCCGAAAACCTGCAGGGCGCCTGTGGCACCGGTAAGGCCGGTGGAACGATTGTCATCCCGGCCCAGCCATACCACGGCCAGGCGGTTTCCGGAGTATCCGGCAAACCAGGTGTCCCGCAGCTCGTTGGTGGTGCCGGTTTTACCGGCAATACCAAGATCCGGGGAGAGCCGTTTGGCCAGGGATTTACCGGTACCTTCGCTCACGACGGCCTGGAGGGTTTTATTGACCAGGAATACAGGGCCTGGGTTCAGCCTTTGTTCAATGGTCAGGGCATAACGCTGGAGGGTGTTTCCCTCCGGGGTAACCACGGCTTTGATGGCCCGGGCCGGGGTGTAAAAGCCGCCCGAGGCCAGGGTATGATACATCTGGGCCACCTGCACCGGTGTCATTTCAAGGCTGCCCAGCAGCATGGCCGGCAGCAAAGGCTTGGCCGGGGTGTGTCCCAGATGTCCTAAAGTGGCGGCTACGGCATCCAGTCCTAGGGCCATGCCGAGCCGGACGGTGGAGGTGTTGTAGGAGTGGACCAGTGACCGGTACAGGGGAATCTCCCCGTGGAATTTCCGGTCAAAGTTCCGGGGCTGCCATTGGCTGCCGTCCGGGGTGTTCAGGGAAATGGGGGCGTCGCTGATCCGGCTCACCAGGGTGTAGGTGTCGGGAGAGGCCAGGGCCGTGAGAAATACCGCGGGTTTTATCAGAGAACCGATGGGGCGCCTGGCGTCCAGGGCCCGGTTAAATCCGCTGAATCGCACCCGCTTTCCCCCCACCAGGGCCTGTATCTCGTTGGAGGCGCTGTCGGTAACCACCACGGCAGCTTCCAGGTTTTTGGAGCGACCTGAGCCCCCGGTTGAGTCGTGGGCTTTCATGAAATCCGTCACCCCTTTTTCCGCGGCCAGCTGAACCAGTGGGTCCAGGGGGGTGAAGATACGAAGCCCCATGGTTTTCAGATCTTCCTCACGATATTCTTCCAGAAGCCTTCGTTTGACCAGATCCAGGTAAAAGGGAAAGGGCGAGTGTTTGGGAACCGGAATGATACCCAGGCGGCCGGCCATGGATTTCGTAAGGGTTGCGGAAGATATCAGCCCCTGGTCTGCCATGAGCCTGAGTACGGTGTGGCTCCGTTTTAATGCCCGGTCGGGATGGCGCCTGGGATTATAAGCAGACGGTCCTTTGAGCATGCCCACCAGCACTGCGATTTCCTTCGGGGACAGGAGGGCGGCAGGTTTACCGAAATAAAACTCGGATGCCAGGCCGAACCCGTGGATGGCCCGGGTACCGTCCTGCCCCAGGTAGACCTCGTTGATGTATGCTTCAAGGATTTCTTCCTTTGTAAAATGGCGCTCAATGGCTGCCGCGACAAAGGCTTCACTGATCTTCCGGCGGATGGTTTTGTCCCTTGTCAGGAAGAAATTTTTGGCCAGTTGCTGGGTCAGGGTGCTGGCTCCCTGGGTGAACCGGCCCTCCTTTATGTTCACGGCAACGGCCCGGAGTATGGATTTGAAATCAATACCGTAATGGGTATAAAATTCCCTGTCTTCAACCGCAACGATGGCGGATTTCAGCAATTCCGGAATCTCGTCTGAATCCAGAACAATACGGTCCTCCATGGAAGAAGGGTAGAACTGCCCCATGAGCACCGGGTCCAGTTTTTCCATGTCATTGAACCGGCTGAGGGTGTTGACCCGGGTGATCCGGTTTCCGGAAATGGAAATTTCCGTGCGGCGCCGGGGCCGGTGTTCGTCCGTGAAATCAAAGGGTCGGCAGACCAGGGTGAATTTTCCCTGCCGCCGGGTGTAGCTGCCCGGGGCGGTCTGCCCGGACAATGTATTGACCTTCCGGTAACCCAGGAGTTTCAATTCCCGTTCAAGGGCGTCTGCGGACAATTGACGCCCCTGATAGAGGGAAAGGGGGCGGGCATATACCTTTGCCGGCAGATCCCATAGCCGTTCTTTGAACCGTTCCTCCACCCTGAGGTTGATCTGGTAGGCATAGCCGAAAAAAACAGCCCCCCCGCAGATCATCAGGAGGAGGGTGAGTCGTTTCAGGGTTTTCATGGGGCGCAGGGTTATTCGTCTTCCGTGATGACCTGGCGGTGGATTACCACATCATAGGCCTGGCGGAGCAGGGAAAGCTCCACACCCCGTTGTTCACCGCAGGCCAGGGCAGCCTCCATATCGGTGAGGACCTGGATCTTTTTCGTACCTTTCCGCCACCTGGCCTTGAGTTTGTTCAGCCGGCTGTCCGGCTTTTTACCTTTCTTGGCTTCCTCCCCCAGTTTTTCTCCCATCTCCTTGAGGGGACCGTTAGCGGCCAGGGCCACAAAGGAGGCGGTCCAGGGGATACTGCCTGCGGTGAAGGTGTCGGGGGAGGCCCCCATGGCAAGGGTCAGGGACCGGGCCTCATCCGAGGCCTGTGCGTATAGCCGGCCCAGAATCACCCCTGTTTTCCCCTCGGTGCAGGACGCCATGATGTTTACGCTCAGGGCATATACCCTGGCCAGGATATCTGCGGACTGGACCCCGATGGGATCGGTGGAAAGAACCGGGTTGTTTTCGGGTTTGATAAAGAGATCCGCCACTTCCCTGAGGAACTTCGGAGGGCCTGCGAGAATACCGGAGACTTCGCCTGTTTCCACCAGATCGTCTGTTTCGAGGGGGCCTGCCAGTATCAGGACATCAATGTCTGTCCTGCGGTACTCCAGGAGCAGGTTCTGCACCAGATGAAAGGGGAGCAGGGTGGAGCCCGGAATAAATCCCCGGGTGGCAATGATGAGCTTCATGTGCTGTTCTGAGGTTTCGATGATCTCCCGGACCTGGGCTTCGAACCGTTCCGGCTTGGAGGCGATGATCACCTCGCTGGCCTTTCTGAAGGCAGACGCGGTGTCATGGGTGACGAAGACGTTTTTCTTCAACCGCATTTCCTTGAAACGCCCCGGCCCCAGACGTTCCTTACCCATGTGCCGCACCAGTTTTTTTCTGGGGTCGTAAATGGTGATACTGGCATTGTCGTAGGTTTTATCTTCCAGCAGGCGTTTGGCCACCAGGTTGGAAAGGGCGAATCCCCAGTTGCCGGCCCCCACCACCACAATATTCTGGTCTGCGGTGGGAGAGTAGAGCCTCCGGTCGCCGTGGGTGGCGTAATAGGCCAGGCCGATTTCATCCTGGACGGCGGGCAGCTTCAGGTCGTCTTTGCTCCACCGGTTGAGCACCCCCCGTTTGGTCAGGGTGGCAATCCCGTCGTTGACGATATCCGCGGTATCGTTGTTCAGGATAAAATCTTCGAAGTCCGGGGCCTGCCTGAAATGCTGGGCATGGTAGCCTTTGATGGTGGCCATTTCTTCTTCCGCCGCTTTGTCCAGATCCTCCTGGTGGTTCCGCTTGGCATTGGTCAGCGCCCGGGCCGTCAGCTGGCTGGCCATGATTTTTTTGGTCCTGGCAATCTGGGTGATGGCGTTGAGGGCCACGAATTCGTCGAACTCTGTGCCCCGTTTGTCCTGCTGCCACTGGCCCTTCAGGTTGCTCAGCAGCATGGGTTCGGGAAAGGATACCCGGCACCGGGAATATAGGTTTTCCGAGGCCCGCCACAGACAGGTCCGGGGGTGGAGAGGGAAATTCATGAGGGTTTTCATGAAACTGATGCCGTTGAACCAGGTTTTCCCGCTTTTCCGGGCGCACATCATCAGGTCTTCGGGCACCACGGAATAAGAGAGGGCCACGGGCTGGATCACCAGGTCCCTGTCCGTGTCAATGGCCCCGCGCACCGCCACCAGGCGTTTGGGATAGCGCAGGCTGCCGTCACGGGTTCTGGCCCCGCCCCGCCAGGCCTCCAGGAAGATGCCCTGCTGGGCCCCCTGGCGGCTCAGGGCGCTGCAGTAGTTGTACAGGGCGGCCAGCTGGTGCCGGGAGGCTGATTTTCTTAGGACCACGTAGGAGCCGATCATGAGCACCTTGGCAACACTTTCAATGGCCATCATGTTCTGGCCGGCGGCAAATACGGGCAACCCCAGCCCCAGGTCCTGCATGAGGCTGTTGAATATGAACTCGTCCAGGTGGGAGTTATGGTTGATCAGGTAGAGGACCCCCAGGCCTTCATTCCGGTATTTTCTCAGGGTTTCGATGTGGTGAAGGTCACGGCCGTCCGGAGAGGTAAAGGGTAGTTCCGGATTGGCTGCATGGTCAAAGAGGTGGTCGAACACCACGCGAACAGCGGCTGCTGCCTTGAGGTGCAGCTCCCTGTCATAGCGGATTTGAATTTCGCTGATCAGGTCTTCGATTTCCTTCCGGTCAACCCGTTCTTTTCCCGGGGTATGTTCCGCCTCCAGCTGTGCCATGGTCAGGTCCACGGCCATAGTGCTGATCTCTTCCGCATTTTCCCAGTCAAGGGGTAATTCTGAGTAGCGTTCCAGATGGGGGCGTCCTGCGCTGCTGTTGGCGATCCGCTCGATTACCCGGATGAAATCCACCCGGTTTGCCGCTTTGGCCATCATTCCGGACACGTATCTTTTAGCCGTTTTGATCATTATTTTCCTCCGGCGGGTTTGTCTTCTCTTGTGGACACCAATAAAGGTTTTGTTATGAATAAGCAACCCAAAGGTTAGAGATAACCTTTGGCGGATCGTATTAATGTCAACCCGCCCGGGGATAAAAACAGTGGTGGTGAAGAGGAAACCGTTATGGCAAGGGCAACCCGGGTGACCCGCTAATAATTATTAAAAAAGACGGATTCCTTGACAATATACATAGTCCGGTGATTTAACTGTTGTAAGTTTGGCGAAACCGTGTAAAGTATCCCTGACCAAAGGCCGTTTCCGGCCGGATTTTGATAACAACCCGGAGTATAGAACAGGGGTAGGACACAAGGTCTGATTTGGGAGAACCGTATCAGATGGACCAAGATAAAAAAGAAGCATCTGTGCTGATCGTAGATGATTCACCGGAGAATATTAAAATCCTGGTGGAGATTCTCAAGGACGATTTTAAGATACTTGCCGCCACATCCGGTGAAAAAGGGTGTGATCTGGCCTTTTCCGCCGTCCGAAAACCGGATATCATTCTTCTGGACATCATGATGCCGGACATTGACGGATACGAGGTGTGCAGACGCCTGAAGGCCGATCCGTCCACCCGGAATATCCCCGTTATATTTGTGACTGCGGTGTCGGAAGTGATGGATGCCACCAAGGGATTCAGCCTGGGGGCGGTGGACTATATTCCCAAGCCCTTTTACCCCCCTGTGGTCAAGGCAAGGGTCCGGACCCACATGACCCTGATCCGTCAGCGGCGGGAGCTGGAAAAGGCCAATGCCACCAAGGACAAGCTCTTCTCCACCATTGCCCACGACATGAGGAACAAGTTCTCCGCCCTGCTCAGCAGCGTGGAACTGATGTCCGACTATTTTGATACCATGGACCGTAAGGAACAGCAGGACGTGGTCCAGAGTATTTCCCATTCCACCACCCATATGTACACCCTGTTTGAAAACCTGTTCAACTGGGCCAAGACCCAGACCAACCGTATAGATATCTGCCCCTCCCGGGTGAATCTCCTGAACGCGGTGGAACGGGTGAGCACCCTTTACCAGGAGGATGCCAGGGTAAAACAGGTGGCGCTGACCACCGATGTTCACCCCGAGAGTGCCGTCACCTGTGATGAAAACATGCTGATGTTCATCATCCGCAATGTGGTCCACAATGCCATCAAATATTGTTCAGGCGGCCAGGAAATACAGATATCGGATGAGATGGAGAACGGGTACTGCCGGTTGATCGTCAGGGACAACGGCTGCGGCATGAGCCCGGAGATATGTGCCCACCTCTTCGATATCCGTAACTCCGCCTCAATGCCCGGTACCGGTGATGAAACCGGCAGCGGCCTGGGACTGATCCTTGTGAAGGAGTTTGTGGAGCTGAATCTGGGCCGTGTGGCTGTCAGCTCCCGTGAAAACGAAGGCACGGAAGTTGTGGTGAGCCTGCCCTGCCATGAAGAACCCGTGGATTCGCCTGGTAATTAGCCGGACGAATCAGGGCATGTAAGATTCGAGAAACTGACCCAGTTCCCCGGACCTCGTCATATCCGCGATGCCGTCATTGATCACGGCCAGCAATTCCTCTGAAAAGGGTGTGTGTTTTGAAATCAGCATGTGAAACGGGGTGGAGGACATCCCCGGCACCGGCCTGCCTCCCAGTTCCGGATCAGACAGCAGCGGTTTTCCAATGGCCGTGTATCCCGCCAGAATCTCATATTTTTCCAGAAACAGGTCACAGCGGTCCTTGTGGAGTTTACTGATCAGGGCGGGGAAATCCTTGGCGCCCTGGTCCATGGTACCTAAGGGGAATCCGTAGGTTTCATAATTATAACCCAGTAGACCGCAAACCCGGAAATGCTTCAGATCGCTGACTGAAGTCACTTTAGGGCCGTCGGGATAGGCACGTTTGGAATAAAAATAGTAGCTGGTGGTGGTGTAGTAGGGGCGGCTCAGGTGATAGTTGTCCTGCCGTTCCCGGTTGGCGGAGGCATTCAGGACCAGGTGGAAGGGCGTGCCGGATTTTACCCCTTTCAGGCATCTTTTCCAGGGAGCCAGCTTGATGGTAAAGGGAATATCCCGGCTGAGGAGAATTCTCCGGATCAGGTCCACGGAAAAACCGGTCAATTCTTTGGTTTTTTCCCCCGAAGGTGTGCGCTTATAATAGGTGTAGGGGGGCCATTCAAGACCATCGTCACAGATACGGACGGTCTGTCCGTCCAGGCTGCCGGCAACGGCCGGGCTGCCGGTAAATAGTGGTACTGCCCCGAGAAGGCAGGCAACCACGGTCAATACTGTGGCAATGATTTTCATGACAGCAAGGGGGTATCAGAAAATGACCGCAGATGCAATCCCCAGATCGGCGTAGTTTTTTATTTAATCAAATCTTAATATTTTTTGTTATTCCTCCATGTTGACAACTTTGGACAGACGCCGCGCCATAAGCAGCCGCTTTGGGAGAATCGGCGGGGGTGCCCCGGTCCTTAGTGCCGAACCGGGGCAGAGGAGTTTTCTAAGTGTCAGGGATCAGAACATCCAGGTGACACCGATACCGGCAAAGGCGGTGGATGAATCGTAGAATTTAATGTTGGATTCATCCCGGTTCATTCCGGTGTACAGGTTGAACATCACGCTCTCCCAGCCAAAGGGGGCGGCATAGGCGGCACCGGCAATGGCACCGTAGGTCCAGTCTTCGCGGGTTTTATCGAAAACAGGGTTGGAGGCATCGTATTCCGCACGGCTCAGGGACAGGGTGGTAAAGCAGTGCCAGGGGCCCAAGGGGGTGGTCAGGGATACTTGTCCCCCGATCCGGTCATAGCTGTTGGCATCTCCGTCAAGACTGGCCTTGGTATAGACAAGGCCGGGCTGCAGCATGGTCCGGGCACCCAGGGGGATGTCGTAGGTGGCCTGGACCTGGTGGTAGTCGCCGGAGCGTTTCAGGGTGCTGCGTTCCTGACTTGTGATCAGACCCTGCTGGAAGTGGTAGAGACCGGCATCGTCATTATCAATATCCTGGGTGCCGAATCCGTATTGCAGGGTCAGCGGGGAACCGAGGATGGATTCCGCAGCCACTCTGACGGCCTGGGATTCCCGGTCGGTTTCCGATCTGTCCGATCCCAGCTTGTAGGGATCGGCCCAGACTTCGTCGTCCACGATGCTGGGAATATAGGCCGCACTCAGTACGGTACCGTCCCCAAGTTTCTGCTGGACGCCCACTTCTAGGAAAAAGTTGCCTTCAACAATATTCTCTTCCGGAGTACCGGCAAAGAAGCGGGTGGTTTCATTTTCCAGGGTGTAGCCCATGCCCCAGAGGATCATGGGCGCGAATTCGGTTTCGGATTCTGCGTCCTGGTCCAATGAATTAATGGTCTTATTGTCATCGCTGACGGAGGATAAGGACTTTGAATAGACAACGCCCACCATGGGCTGAATGTAGCCGCTGAAGCCCGGGGTAAACGGATCGTCCGGATCGCGGGTTTCGGTGTCAGTCCTTTTGTCAGTTGTTTCTGCCGCACTCAGCGTTGCGGCAGCGATGAATAGGAAACCGGCGGTGCAGAGCATGGCCAGCAAGAGGGGACGGGGGATTCTTCGGTTCATTTTATTTCTCCTGATTTCAGATTAAATGGATCTCATTCATGTCTGAACAGGCATATACCCCGCCAATGATGTAAAAACTACGGTGAAATCGTAGGTTTTTGTAACGAAGTGTTACGGGGCTGATATTCGGGTCATTTCTTTTGTCCGGACAGCCCCAGAATGATCAGGCCGCCTAGGAGTGCGGTGATGGGGGCCACCATCACCAGGCCGATACTGCCGATGAGGGTACGCATGATTTCGGCGGAAACGATTTTCAGGTTGATCATTCGCATGAAGCTGGGATCTTTTACCCTGAAGAT